>CAXTVE010000291.1:2150-4281 GCA_964247485.1 uncultured Propionibacteriaceae bacterium | reverse complement strand
AGGGAGTGGGGTCAGGCGGTGGGGGTCAGGGAGGTCATGATCTCGCGCATCAGGGCGGCGGTCTCACTGGGGGTCTTGCCCACACGTACGCCGGCGGCCTCGAGGGCCTCCTGCTTGGCGGCCGCGGTGCCCGAGGAGCCGGAGACGATGGCCCCGGCGTGGCCCATCGTCTTGCCCTCCGGGGCGGTGAAGCCGGCGACGTAGCCGACCACCGGCTTGTCCACGTGTGCGGCGATGTAGTCGGCAGCCCGCTCCTCGGCGTCGCCGCCGATCTCGCCGATCATCACGATGGCGTCGGTGTCCGGGTCGGCGGTGAAGGCCTCGAGGCAGTCGATGTGGGTGGTCCCGATGACCGGGTCACCGCCGATGCCGACGGCAGTGGAGAAGCCGATGTCGCGCAGCTCGTACATCATCTGGTAGGTCAGCGTGCCCGACTTGGACACCAGCCCGATCCGGCCGGCCTGGGCGATGTCGGCCGGGATGATGCCGGCGTTCGACTGCCCGGGCGAGATCAGCCCCGGGCAGTTGGGCCCGATCAGCCGCGTCTTCGAGCCCTGCGTCAGGGTGAAGAACTCGGCGGTGTCCCTGACCGGCACCCCCTCGGTGATCACCACGGCAAGCGGCACCTCGGCCTCGACCGCCTCGACCACCGCCGCACGCGTGAACCTGGCCGGCACGAAGATCACCGTGACGTTCGCCCCGGTCGCCGACACCGCCTCGCCGACCGAGTTGAAGACGGCTACGCCGGTCTGGTCGAAGTCGACCGTCTGGCCGCCCTTGCCTGGAGTCACACCCCCGACGATCTTCGTGCCCGAGGCCAGCATCCGGGAGGTGTGCTTCCGCCCCTCCGAGCCGGTCATGCCCTGGACGATGACCCGCGAGTCCGCGTTGAGAAAGATTGACACCCGTCCTGCTCCCTATCCGGCCGCGGCCAGCTCGGCGGCCCGTCGGGCCGCGCCGTCCATCGTGTCCACCTGCTCGAGCCCCGGCAGGGCCGCCTCGGTGAGGATCTTCCGCCCCAGCTCCGCGTTGTTGCCGTCCAGCCGTACGACCAGCGGCACGTCCACCTGCTCGTCCCGCGACGCCAGCAGCGCGAAGGCCTGCACGATGCCGTTGGCCACCGCGTCACAGGCGGTGATCCCGCCGAAGACGTTGACGAACACACTTCTCACCTGGTCGTCGGAGATGATGATCTCCAAGCCGTTGGCCATCACCTCGGCGCTGGCGCCGCCACCGATGTCCAGGAAGTTGGCTGGCTTCGGCGCACCCGGCAGCTCCTCCCCCGCGTACGCGACCACGTCCAGGGTGCTCATCACCAGACCCGCACCGTTGCCGATGATCCCCACCGACCCGTCGAGCTTGACGTAGTTGAGGTCCCGGGCCTTGGCCGCTGCCTCCAGCGGGTCCTCGGCGGCGGTGTCGGCCAGCGCGTGGTGCCCTGGCTGGCGGAAGTCCGCGTTGGCGTCCAGCGAGACCTTGCCGTCCAGGGCGACGATCTTCCCGTTGCCGGTCTTGACGAGCGGGTTCACCTCGACCAACGTGGCGTCCTCGGTGCGGTAGACCTCCCACAGCCGCTGCAGCACCCGGGCGATCTCGGCCGCGTCCTCCTCGGCGAAGCCGGCCGTCGCGACGATCTCGTCGGCCTTGGCCTGGTCGATGCCCACCTGCGGATCGACCGGCACCCGGGCCAGCGCCTCGGGCCGCTCCACGGCAAGGGTCTCGATGTCCACGCCGCCCTCGCGCGAGCACATGGCGAGGTAGCGGCGGTTCGCCCGGTCGAGCAGCAGGGAGAAGTAGTACTCCTCGGCGATGTCCGCGCCCTCGGCGATCATCACGGTCCGCACGGGATGGCCCTTGATGTCCATGCCGAGGATGTCGCCCGCCCGCTCCGCCGCCTCGTCGGCGCTGCGCGCGATCTTGACCCCGCCCGCCTTGCCGCGGCCGCCGGTCTTGACCTGAGCCTTGACCACCACGACCGGGGTGCCGAGCTCGGTCGCCGCCGCGCGGGCCTCGTCGGCGGTGGTGGCCGTGATCCCACGGAGCACCGGCACGCCGTGCGCCTCGAACATGTCACGGGCCTGGTACTCGAAGAGATCCACCCTGCGCCTCCTGGACTCGCTGGCCTCGGGGG
>CAXTVE010000291.1:0-2140 GCA_964247485.1 uncultured Propionibacteriaceae bacterium | reverse complement strand
CCGACCCCCCGGCCGCCGCGTGCCCGCGGGGGCGTGGGGCCGGCCCCGGGGGCCGCCCACGCTGATCTGGCCTGCCTGAGCCTAGTGGTCCTGGGCCCGCGACCGACGCTCTGGTCGGATCAGCAGGCGGCCAGGCCCGCTCTGGTCCGCCGGGGCCGGCGTCCTGGGCGCAACCGTTCCGGCTGTCGGGCATACCTTCCTGCCCAGCCGATCGCGGGCCCGTGCGGCAGGCCCTGGGTGGCGCAGCGGACCGCGGGCGCTCAGTCCGAGCGGTCGGGCGTCGACGACGCGGTCGCCCCCTGGGCCCCGGCCACCTCGACGGACCGACGCACGTTCGCCCGCACCCAGGCCACGATGCCGGCCATGGTCGCGCCCGGCGTGAAGACCTGGGCGACCCCCAGCTCGGCCAGCGAGGCCCGGTCGGCCTCGGGGATGATCCCGCCGCCGAAAACCACGATGTCGTCGGCGTCGGCGGCCCGGAGCAGCTCGATCAGCCTGGCGAACAGGGTCATGTGGGCACCGGACAGCACCGACAGCCCGATCGCGTCGGCGTCCTCGGCCAACGCCGTCGCCACGATCTGCTCCGGGGTCTGGTGCAGGCCGGTGTAGATGACCTCCATGCCGGCGTCCCGCAGTGCCCGGGCGACGACCTTCGCACCGCGGTCGTGACCGTCCAGCCCGGGCTTGGCGACGACGATCCGCAGCGGCGCGGTCGGCTCCACCGGCGGGAACGAGCTCACGGCAGCCAACGTACTCTTGAGTAGGATCTCGGGGTGCGACGGCGGGTACGCGAGCTGCCGAGGGTCTCGGTCGCCCGGCTGCCCCGGGTGGCCGGCGGGGTGGTGGTCGAGGTCGCGTGGGCCGCCGCCCACACCGTGATGTACCCGCTGGGCTTGGTCTCCGGCCGGGCCGCCCGGCGCCTCCGCCGCCACGATCTGGCCGGGATGAGTCCGGAGCAGCGCGGGCTGGTGCACCACGGCGTGGCCACCGCCGAGACGCCGATCCTGCTGGTGCACGGGATCATCGACAACCACTCGATCTTCGCGTTGCTGCAGCGGGCACTGCGCCGGCGGGGGTTCGCCACCGTCTCCGCCTACGACTACGGGCTGCTGACCCGCGACATCCCCGCCGCGGCCCGGCTGCTCGGCGAGGCCGTCGAGAAGCTGGCCGTCGGGTCGGGCTACGAGCGGGTGCACGTCATCGGGCACAGCCTGGGCGGCCTCATCGCCCGCTACTACGTGCAGCGGCTCGGCGGGGACGCCCGGGTGCACACCCTGGTCACTCTGGGGACACCGCACAGCGGCACTGAGCTGGCCCGCCCGGGGCGTCGGCTGCCGCTGATCGGTCAGCTCACCCCCGGGTCGGCGGTGCTGCGGGAGCTGGCCGAGCCGGCTCCGGGCTGCCGGACCCGCTTCCTGGCCTTCGCCAGCGACCTCGACCACATGGTGTGGCCCAGACGCAACGCCCGGCTGGAGCACCCGGACCTACAGGTGCGCAACGTGGCCGTGCAGGGCGTCGGCCACCTGTCCCTGCCCAACAACGCCACCATCGCCTTCACCATCGCCTCAGCATTGACCGAACTTCACCCGTTCGAGACCCCGGGACCCCCACCGCCGTCCTAAAGTGGACCTGCACGATCGCCGTGGCCGAGTTCTGGCCAGTCGATTGAGCTTGCGTGACCTTTTTGTTATGTTTCTCACACAGTCCGGCCCGTCGGGGACCGCGTCAGGCGGAAGCTGGTCGAGCTGTGGTTGGTGCATCATCTGGAGTCTTCCCCCTCCGGACGCAGGATCGGGCTCGCCGGGCCCGGTCGCGTGCCAGCGCGGCCGAACCGTGTCGGCATGCGGGTGCCGAGGCGGACCGATCCATGGCGGGGCTGAAGGACGAGGAGAGCTTCAAGGTGGCATCGCAGCCGGCCGGGCGTCGCGGACGCCGGGTCACCGGGGCTGACATGGAGTCCGACGAGCGTCGGGGCTGGCTGTCCCATGCCCTCGTCGCGCTCGGCATCTCTGCCCTCGGACTCGCCATCGCCGGATCGATCTCGATGACCACCAGCGCTCAGCCGCTCCCGGTGAGCGGGCCGGCGTCGACCCCGCCGGCGAGCCGTACGACCGCCGCCCCGAGCCAGCCGAGCCCGGCC
>CAXTVE010000290.1:0-4330 GCA_964247485.1 uncultured Propionibacteriaceae bacterium | reverse complement strand
CAGCAGCACCGTCTTGCCCACCCCGCGCAGCCCCGTGAGCACGAGGCTGCGCTCCGGCCGGCCCCGCTCCACCCGCTCCAGCGCCACGTCGAAGGCGGTCAGCTCCGCGTCCCGGCCGGCCAGCTCGGGTGGGCGCTGACCGGCGCCGGGGGCGTACGGGTTCCGCACCGGATCCATATCTCGGACCGTATCAACGTGTCTAGCGACTGGCTTAGATTCGCGTAGACAACGCTCGACGTGTCGCCCGCCGCCTTGGCCCGGCGGTCCCCGACGGCCCAAGATGGGGGCATGGCGGGGCCGTCGGTGCGCAAGCGGGTCTCGGCGGCCGCCGCCAACCAGATCCTGACCTCGCTGCCCACCGCGGAGCTGCAGACGGTGGCCGGCCGGGCGGCCCTGGTCGAGCTCACCACCGACGAGGTGGTGTACGCGCCGGACGAGCCGCGCCCCTTCGTCTACTTCCCGCTGGACTGCGTGCTGGCCATCGGGCTGGCCGACGGGTCGGCGGGGGTCGAGGTGCTGGCCACCGGCAACGAGGGGCTGGTCGGCCTGGGGGCTCTCCTGGGTACGGGGCCTGACAGCCAGTCCGTGGTCTGCCGGGTGCCCGGGCAGTGCCTGCGTCTGGAGACCACCGAGCTGCCGCAGCTGCTGGCCGGGTGCCCCGTGCTGGGGCAGCGGGTGCGGCGTTTCGGCCCGGCCCAGGTCAACGCGGCCCTGCAGCGGGTGCTGTGCCTGCGGCAGCACCGGACGGACGCCTGCTGTGCGGCGTGGTTGCTGCAGCTCGGCGACCGGGTCGGCCGGCCCTCGTTCGCCCTGACCCAGGCCGCGCTGGCGGGGATGCTGGGCGTACGCCGGGCCACGGTCTCGGCGGCCGCAGCCGCGCTGCAGCAGGCCGGCTGGATCCGCTACTCCCGCGGGTGGGTGACCATCCTGGACCGCGCGGGCCTCGAGACCGCCGCCTGCGCCTGCTACGCGGCGGTCCGCCGCATCTTCGCCTCCGTCGTCGCCTGACGGTCGACTCCGCTGTGTACGGTTAGGCACAGACGCCGACAGGAGGGACAGACCCGGATGAGCCAAGCCGACCCCGACCAGGAGTTCGCGGCGACGTACGCGACGGACGCCGCGCCGGTCGACGAGCCGATCGGCACTCTGGAGACGGTGCACTCGTTCACCGACGGGCCGATGCCGACCGGGGTGAGCGTGTCGCACACCGGCCGGATCTTCGTGAACTTCCCCAAGTGGGGCGACACCGTGCCCGCGACGGTGGTCGAGATCGTCGACGGCCGGGCCGTCCCCTTCCCGAGCCAGGAGTTCAACGAAGCCAAGAACGACCATGACGCCGAGGCGCTGGTCTCGGTGCAGAGCATCGTGGTCGACCCGGCCGACCGGCTGTGGATCCTCGACACCGGCGCGCCCAAGTTCGCCAAGACCAAGCCGGGCGGGCCCAAGCTGGTCCGGGTCGACCTGAGCACCGACCAGGTGGGGAAGATCATCGTCTTCGACCCGGACGTGGCCCTGCCGACGACCTACCTCAACGACATCCGCTTCGACCTGCGCCGCGGGTCCGACGGCGTCGCCTTCATCACCGACTCCTCCGACCAGGGGCCCAACGGGCTGATCATCGTCGACCTGGCCACCGGCGAGGCCTGGCGGCGGCTGCACGAGCACCCCAGCACCAAGGCCGAGCCGCCCGAGACGTTCCTGCCGGTCGTCGAGGGCGCGGTCTTCCTCGAGCGCCCCCGGATCGGCTCCCCGAAGCCGGTGCTGATGGGTGCCGACGGGATCGCCATCGCCGCCGACGGGAGCCGGATCTACTACTGCGCGCTGGCATCCCGCCGCTGGTACAGCGTGGATGCCGACGCCCTCTGCGACCGGACCCTGACCGACGAGCAGGTGGCCGCCACCGTACGCGACGAGGGCGACAAGGGTGGCGCCTCCGACGGCCTGGAGACCGACGACCAGGGCCGGATCTACCTGACCAGCGGGGAGCACAATGCCATCCTGCGGCGGGAGCCCGGCGGCGCGATCGAGACGCTGGTGCACGACCCGCGGCTGCTCTGGCCCGACACGATGTCGGTCGCGACCGACGGCTATCTCTACGTCACCGCCAACCAGCTCTACCGGCAGAAGAAGTACCAGTCGGGGCACGACCGGCGCCGCTACCCCTACTCCCTGTTCCGGGTCGCCATCGACGCCGGGCCCGTCCTGCTGAGGCGCTGAGTGCCGGCGTAGTCGAGGTCAGACGGGTACGCCGCTGTCCTCGGCGTGGAAGACGCCGAGCTGCTCGCAGGCGCTGTTCAGGGTGCGCTGCACGGCGAGGGTGTCATCGAGCGGCATCACCGCGCTCTCCGTACGCCCCTCCCGCACCGCCTGCGTCACCTCGATCAGCTCGTGCGCGTAGCCCCGGCCCAGCGGCGGCCGGACGATCGTCTCCGGGTCATGGCCGGTGCGGTGCAGCGTGATGCGGTCGGGGTGGTGGAAGCGCGGCGGCACCTCGATCCAGCCGCCGGTGCCCAAGATCCGGGCCATCCCCGGCGTGGGGTTGCGCAGCGACATCAGCAGGGCCGCCGACCGGCCGTCGTCGTAGCCGAGGAGCACGCCCGCCTCGTAGTCCACCCCGGTCGGGGCCAGCGACCCCACCACGTCGACCGATGTCGGCTCGCCCAGGAAGTACTGGGCCAGCGACACCGGGTAGACGCCCAGGTCGAGCATCGCGCCACCCCCCTGGGCCGGGTCGAACAGCCGGTCGCTCGGGTCGTACGGCCGGTCCACGCCCAGGTCGGCCTGCACCTGGCGGACCTCGCCGATCGCCCCGTCGTCGACCAGCCGGCGCGCGGCCACGATCGCCGGCTGGAAGCGGGTCCACATCGCCTCCATGCAGAACACGCCCCGTTCGCGGGCCGCCACGATGACCTCGTCGGCCCCGTCGACGGTCGCGGTGAACGCCTTCTCGACCAGCAGCGCCTTGCCCGCCGCGATCCCCGCCAGGGCGAGGTCGTAGTGCTGGGGGTGCGGGGTCGCGATGTAGAGCGCGTCCACCTCGTCGTCGGCCATCAGGTCCGCGTACGCCCCGTACGCCCGGGCGATGGCGAACCGGTCCGCGAAGTCCTGGGCCCGCTCGGCGGAGCGGCTGGCCACCGCGACCACCGTGGCGCCGGGGACGTGACTGAAGTCGGGCAGCACCGAGGCGGCGATCCGGCCCGGCCCGACGATGCCCCAGCGGACGGCGCCGTCGCCCGGCCCGGGTGGCTCGCTCAGCGGACCGACCCTCTCACGGTGACCAGCGCGATGGTCAGGGCGAGCGGCACGATGAAGATCTTCCAGTCGCTGAACACCGAGAAGTAGATGACCAGACAGGTGATCCAGGCGAGTCCGGCGCCCACTCCGAGGGCGGCCAGCCACTTCGGGTCCAGTCGCGCCTGCAACGAACGCTGCGTCTTGTGCCGCTCGAGGTCGTCGGCCATCTGCCGGCGGTCCAGGTCGTCCAGGTTCTCCATGTCCTCGCGGCGGCCGGGGTTCGCGCCGGGCAGGTCCTCGAACAGCTGCTCGAGCTCGTCGGGGGTCCGGGCCTGGAGCGCCAGGCTGAGGCGGTCGTTGAACTCGCCCTGGGTCAGCCGGCCGGAGGTCAGGTGGTCGCTGAGCAGCTCGACGGCCTTGTTCCGGTCGTCGTCCCCGATGCGGGGGGAGTTGGGGTCGGCCACCCGGCCAGTATCCACCCGCGCCGGTTGGACAGGTCGGGCGCGCCTGGCCTCCGCCTCTACAGTGAGGAGGCCGAGGAAGAGGGAGCTCGTGGAGTTGCAGGGGTTGGCGTGGGCCGGGTAGTCCAGAAGTACGGCGGTTCGTCGGTCGCGGACGCCGACAGCATCAAGCGCGTGGCCAAGCGGATCGTCGCCACCAAGGCCCAGGGCCACGACGTGGTGGTGGTGATCTCGGCCATGGGCGACACCACCGACAACCTGATGGATCTCGCGTTGCAGGTCTCACCGCTGCCGCCGCCGCGGGAGCTGGACATGCTGCTCACCGCCGGCGAGCGGATGAGCGCGGCGCTGCTGGCCATGGCCATCCACGACCAGGGCCGGCACGCGCGCTCCCTGACCGGGTCCCAGGCCGGCATCATCACCACCGGCACCCACGGCAACGCCCGGATCATCGACATCACGCCGGGCCGCATCACCTCGGCGCTGGACACCGACGACGTGGTCATCGTCGCCGGCTTCCAGGGTGTGGCCCAAGACACGAAGGACGTGACCACCCTGGGGCGCGGGGCGAGTGACACCACGGCGGTGGCGTTGGCCGCGGCGCTGGGCGCCGACCACTGCGAGATCTACACCGA
>CAXTVE010000289.1:0-4332 GCA_964247485.1 uncultured Propionibacteriaceae bacterium | reverse complement strand
ATCGGCCAGCCGGTCGAGCACGCCGTAGAGGGCCAGGATCTGCGGCCAGTCCGTGCTGGCGTAGGACTCGGCCTCCCCGTGGAGGGCGTTGATGGCGGCCTGCAGCTGGTATGGCCCAGGTCGGCGCCGTCCCAGCGACTCGGTGACCAGCGTGACTCCCTCGGCGATCATCGCCTGGTCCCACCGGCTGCGGTCCTGCTGGGCCAGCGGGATCAGCTGCCCGTCCGGCCCGGTCCGGGCGAGGCGGCGGGCGTCGGTGAGCAGCATCTGGGCCAGCAGGCCGCCGACCTCGGGCTCCTCCGGCAGCAGACGACGCAGCAGTCGTCCGAGCCGGATCGCCTCGGCGCACAGGTCGCTACGCACCAGGGCGTCCCCGGCGGTGGCGGTGTGGCCCTCGGTGAAGACCAGGTAGAGGACGTGCAGCACGACGTCGAGCCGCGCGGTCCGGTCGGCCGGCTCGGGCAGGGCGAACCGGCCACCCGCGGCGAGGATGCTGTGCTTGGCCCGGGTGATCCGCCGGGTGATCGTAGCCTCGGGCAGCAGCAGGGCCCGGGCGATCTCCGCAGTGCTCAGACCGCCCACCGCCCGCAGGGTGAGCGCGACCTGGGCCGGTGGGGTGAGGGCCGGGTGGCAGCAGAGGAAGAGCAGCGCCAGGGAGTCGTCCTGGTCGTTGACCGACTCCACCCCGTCCGGGATACGCGGCAGGCTCGGCAGGGCGCGGACCGCCTCGGTCTGCTCCCGCCGACGGCGGGCCTGCTCGGCGCGCAGCAGGTCGGTCAGCCGGCGGGTGGCGACGGTGGCGAGCCACCCGGCCGGGTTGTCCGGTACTGGGCCGGCCGACCAGGCGGTGGTGGCGGTCAGCAGGGCCTCCTGCACCGCGTCCTCGGCCAGGTCGAAGTGGCCGTAGCGCCGGGTCAACGCGGCGAGGGTCCGCGGCGCGAGCTCGCGCAGCAGACCCTCGACACTGGCGTCGACCTTCACGAGGAGCCGCTACTCCGGGTCCTGGCCCGCCCCGTCCATCACCGGACGCAGCTCGACCCGCGTCCGGACGAGCGCGGCGAACTGCCCGGCCAGCTCGACCGCGCGGTCGTGGGAGGCGACGTCCACGACGCCGAAGCCGGCGAGCACCTCCTTGGCCTCCGCGTACGGTCCGTCGGAGGCCACCGGGCGGCCGTCGCGGATCTCCACGGTCACCGTGTGGGACGGGTCGGCGAGGCCGAACCCGCTGACCATCTCCCCGGATGCGGCCAGGTCGGCGTAGAAGGTACCCATGGCCCGGAAGTGCTCGGCCACCTCTTCCTCCGACCAGGTGGCCTCGGTGCCGCCGAGCCCGAGGGTGTCCCAGGCCGTCTCGTCGCCGAAGGTCATGATCATGTACTTCATCTCAGACCGCCTCCTCGACACGGGTCATGTTCGACTCGTAGCCCCCGCCCGGCCACTGCCAGCCGCCGGTGTTCCGGTTGCCGGTCGCGTCGAAGGTGCCGACGAACTTGGCGGGGGAGTCCGGTCCGCCGAACCAGATGGTCAACGTATCGCCGGTGAGGTCGTAGGTGTACTCCAGGATCTCCCCGGAACCGGCGAAGTAGTGGGAGCGCAGGGTCTGCGATTCCGGGTCCCAGCCGATGTACTCCACGCCCCTGGTGGCCTCCCCCTCGGAGACCAGGTCGACGTTCTGGACCAGGAAGGCATCGCCCTCGAACCAGCTGTAGCGCACGGTGCCGGAGCTGCTCGGGCCGTCCATCGCCCAGGTCCCGACCAGCCGGTCCAGGGTGTGCAGGGCGGCTCGGCGGGAGTCGGTGGCGGGCTCGTGCGTGGTCATCGTGCGTGATCCTTCCGGATACGGGCGCCGATGCCGGGACAGGTGCCGGCCACCAGGGCGGCCAGCGCGAGCAGGATCAGCGGCACCAGGGGGCTGGTCTGCAGGGCGACGACGTTGGTCACGGCGGCACCGATCATCAGCAGGACGAGACCGTACGCGGCGAGCCGGGCCAGGCCCGGCACCAGCAGGCCGACCGCGCCGGCGACCTCGCAGGCGCCGATGACGAGCCGCAGCACCTGCCCGGCGCCGATGTCGGTGAACATCGCCACCATCGTCGGGTCGGCGGTGAGCTTGAGCATGCCGCCGACCAGGAACTGCGCCGCCAGCAGGACGCGGACGGCCCCCAGGGCGATCCGGGCGGCGCGGGCCCGGCCCGACAGCCGGACTCGTGGGGTGGCGGGTGACGCGGTGAAGGTGGTCATGACTCCTCCTAGAGCTGGGATGTGGTTGCCTTCACCCCACTGTCGGAGCCGACCGGCCGAACCGGACAGGTCGGTCTGAGAAATCTTCGCAAGACTCACGGGCCTGCGGCGGGCAGCACACAGAACTCGTTGCCGTCGGGGTCCGCCAGCACCACCCAGCTGACCTCGTGCTGGCCAGTGTCGATGCGCGTCGCGCCGAGAGCGAGCAGCCGGTCGACCTCGACCTGCTGGTCACCGCCCTCGGGTGGGGCGAGGTCGAGATGCCATCTGTTCTTGCCGGTCTTCGGCCTCACGGGCGGACCGCCCCAGGCGATCTTCGGGCCGCCGTGCGGCGAGCGGATCGCGGTCTCCTGGTCCTGGTCCCAGACCAGGGGCCAGCCCAGCGCCTGACTCCAGAAGTGGCCGACCTGCTGCGAGCCGTCGCAGGACAGCGCGCCGAGCAACCCGCAGTCCGCCAGGAAGTGGTTGTCCGGACCGACGACGCAGAACTCGTTGCCCTCGGGGTCGGCCAGCACCACGTGATCCTCCTCGGGCCGCTGGCCGACGTCGAGGTGCCGCGCGCCGTGCTCGAGCGCCCTCGCCACCGTCTGCTGCTGATCCGCCGGCGAAGCGCTCGTGAGGTCGAGGTGGATCTGGTTCGGGCCGGACTTGCGCACCTCGGTGGGGACGAAGCACAGCGAGAACCCGGTGTCATCGGTCGGGAGGAGCGTGCTGGCGTCGTGTTCGTCGTCGGCCGGCGTCCAGCCGAGGACACCGGACCAGAAGTGCGCGAGACGAGCTGGGTCGATCGCGTCGACGGTGAGGGCGAGCAGTCGAACCGTCATTTCGCTCCTGATCTCCGGTCGGGCTCGAGCTGGAAGTGCCAGACGACCACCGACGGGGTGTCCCAGGCCGCCCGGCTTGCGTCCGGCACCCGTCCCAGCAGCGTCCACGGCCAGTCCCGCCAGCTGCCGACGTCCGAGGTCGGTTCGGGTGCAGCCCCTGCAGGCTCCGGCGGTCGGGGCTGCTCGTCATACCCGAGCACCCGGAAACCAGCCGCCAGCGAGGCGACCAGGAAGTCGGCTGCCGTGTGGCGGTGGGTGGTCGCGATCTGGGGTTGGCCCGCGGCGCCGGTGGCCTTGACGACCGAGCCGAGGAGAACCAGGTCGTGGTGGACGTCGGAGACGACCAGTCGCCCGTCGGCGCGGAGCACCCGGGCGGCCTCGACGAAGACGGCCCCGAGGTCGGCGACGTGGGTCAGCGCCAGCCCGTTGACGATGAGGTCGGCGCAGTCGTCGGCGAGTGGAAGCCGACGGAGGTCCCCCACCACGAATGGGGTGCCGGGGAGTCTGGCTCGAGCCCGGCCCAGCATGTCGAGGGAGCTGTCCACGCCGAGGACACGATGCCCTCGCTCGAGCAGACGTGACGTGAGCCGGCCGGTCCCGCACGCGGTGTCGATGGCGGTCCCGATCGGGAGTCCGGCGAGGATCGCGTCGACCAGCGGCTCGTCGAGGTCGAAGAGAGGGTTCCCCGGCGCGTCGTAACCCGCTGACCACTGGGCGTACGCCGCCGGTGTCGCGTCCGGCTCCACGAGCACGCCGGGGTGCTCAGCGAGCGTGGAGTCGTCGAGCAGTTCGCGGACCTCGGCCAGTCTCGCGACGACGAAGTCCTTGTCGTAGTCGTGGTCACCGGCCCACGCCCGCAGCAGGGCGAGTCCCTCGATCCCCAACAGGTACGCGAGGGGGTGCTGGTAGATCACCCTCGCGACGGTAGAGGAGCGCTCGGCGATGGGGCGACTGCATTTCCGGGTCTGGCGCTGCCGATGGGTGACCGGGGTCCAGCTCAGCCGTCGAAAACGGCCCAGCAGACGGCGTTCCGGATGCGTTGGTCGTCGAGCACGAGTTGCCGGACCGCGGCAGGAAGGTGCTGTCGCTGCCAGTCCCGTTCCTGCGTACGAGCTCGGGCGGCGTCCTCGGCCGGAACGCCGGCGCCGGCCGCCCGGATGGCGTACGCGGCAGCTCGCAGGTCGTGGGCGGCGACGTGGGCTACCGCGACCGCCTGGCCCGCCGCCAGGGCGGCCTCGTTGACGGCGACCACGAGCGTCGCGCGCCC
>CAXTVE010000288.1:0-4339 GCA_964247485.1 uncultured Propionibacteriaceae bacterium | reverse complement strand
GGCGCGGGCTTGTGCCCCTTGACCTCCCGGCCCTTGCGCCGCTTGACCTTCGCCATGGGCTGCATCCTCCCACCCCATCCGGGATCGGCCCGGATCTGGTCGCCGCGGGTCAGCGGGTCCGGGCGTCCAGCAGCTTCTGCAGCGGCTCCTGCTGCTCGGTGGGGACGATGACGAACCCGAACTCCTGGCCGCTGCTGAACAAGACGTAGTCCTGGTCGTCCCCGAGCAGGTCGTCGAGGACGTAGGACAGCACCATCCGGTCGGCCCAGTCGCCGGCCACCTCCACGTCCCAGGTCTGCAGGCGCCCGTCGACCCGGTAGCTGACCGTGCCCTCCTCGGCCTCGACGTCGATGGTGCTGGTGATGTCGCTGATCCGGTCGCTGCGGCCACAGACGGCGGCCAGGAAGCGGACCGGCCTCTCGTAGGCATCCGGGTCCTCGACGAACTCGGTGTCGAGGGCAGCGGCGTTCACCGCCGCCGCCCCGGGCTCGACCACCTCGTCGAAACCAGGCTGTTGGGCCACCCGGCTGAGCACCGCCACATACGGCTGGGACGTCAGCTCGTACGGCGCGATCAAAGCCAGGGCCTCCGCCGGGTCGACATCGGAACGCAGCCGCAGGCCGTGCGCGACCAGCACGGCCAGTTGGTCAGCGGCCGAGCCCGGGGGGTGGGCGATGGGATCGAGCACGGTATGGGCTCCTCGACACGTCGTGGGCGTCAGCCGGCGCGGGCAGGCGTCTTCTTGACCGTCGTCTTCTTGGCGGCCGTCTTCTTGGCCGGGGCCTTCTTGGCGGAAGCGCCGTTGGTGCTGGCCGCCTTCCTGGCCGGCGCAGCCTTCTTGGCCGGGCGCTTCTTGGGCGCCGGGCCCTTGGCCCGCTTCTCGGCCAGCAGCTCCGCCCCTCGCTCCGGGGTCAGCGCCTCGACCTCGTCGCCGCGGCGCAGGGTGGCGTTGGTCTCGCCGTCGGTCACGTACGCCCCGAACCGGCCGTCCCGCACCACCATCGGCCGACCGGACACCGGATCGGGCCCCAGCTCGGCGAGCGGCGGCTTGGCCGCGGCCCGACCGCGCTGCTTGGGCTGGGCGTAGATGGCCTGCGCCTCGTCCAGGGTGACCGTGAAGATCTGGTCCTCCGACTCCAGCGAGCGCGAGTCGGTGCCCTTCTTCAGGTAGGGCCCGTAACGGCCGTTCTGCGCCGTGATCTCGACGCCCTCGGCGTCGGTGCCGACGACCCGCGGCAGGCTCATCAGCCGCTGGGCCTGCTCCAGGTCCACCGTCGCGAGGTCCATCGACGCGAACAGCGACCCGGTGCGCGGCTTGGCCTTGTCGCCCTCGTCGAGCACCTCGGTGACGTAGGGGCCATAGCGCCCGTTGCGGGCCACGATCATCCGTCCGGTCTCCGGGTCCAGGCCGAGCTCACGCTCCTCGCCCATCGGCTTGCTGAGCAGCTCCCGGGCCAGCAGAGGCGTCAGCTCGTCGGGCGGCAGGTCGTCGGCCACGTTGGCCCGGTGTCCCTCCTCGTCCTCGACGTAGGTGCCGTAGCGACCGACGCGGACCACGATCGGGTTCTCGGCGGTGGTCTCCAGGTCGCCGATCGGGTAGGTGGACAGCTTGCGGGCGTCGATGTCGCCCAGCTCGGAGACCAGCCGCTGCAGTCCCTCGAGATTGGCCTCGCTCCCGAAGTAGAAGTCGGTGAGCACCGCGATCCGCTCGGCGTTGCCCCCGGCGATCTGGTCCAGCACCTCCTCCATCTCCGCGGTGAAGGCGTAGTCGACCAGCTTGGGGAAGTGCTCCTCGAGCAGCCGGGTGACCGCGAAGGCCAGCCAGGTCGGCACCAGCGCCGACCCCTTCTTGAACACGTAGTCCCGAGAGGTGATGGTGCGCAGGATCGAGGCGTACGTCGAGGGCCGGCCGATCTCCAGCTCCTCCAGCTTGGCCACCAGCGACGGCTCGGTGTAGCGGGCCGGCGGCCGCGTCTCGTGCCCGGACGCGGTCACCGACTCCGGCCGTAGCGGCTGGCCCTCGGTCAGGTTGGGCAGCCGGGTCTGGGCGTCGTCGGCCGCCTGGTCGGTGTCGTCGAACGACTCGACGTAGGCCTTCAGGAACCCGTGGAAGGTGATGGTCCGCCCTGACGCGACGAAGGTGCAGGGCTCCCCGGTGGCCGGGGCCGCGTCGATG
The DNA here is from genome assembly GCA_964247485.1 of uncultured Propionibacteriaceae bacterium. Lineage (GTDB taxonomy): Bacteria > Actinomycetota > Actinomycetes > Propionibacteriales > Propionibacteriaceae > Microlunatus. The sequence goes on along the minus strand of CAXTVE010000288.1, from coordinate 2,163 downwards.
GTCACCGTGATCGAACGCCCCTCGGCGTCCTTCATCTGCGAGGCGACCGTGCGCATCCAGATCAGCTCGTAGAGCCGGAACTGGTCGCCGCGGAGCCCGGTCTGGGCCGGGGTCAGGAAGGTCTCGCCCGCCGGGCGGATCGCCTCGTGGGCCTCCTGGGCGTTCTTGACCTTGGAGGTGTAGACCCGCGGCCGGTCGGGCAGGTAGTCCGGGCCGAACAGCTGCCGCACCTGGTTGCGGGCGGCCGTGATCGCGGTGTCGGACAGGGTGACGGAGTCGGTCCGCATGTAGGTGATGAAGCCGGCCTCGTAGAGGTCCTGGGCCACCGACATCGCTCGCTGCGCGGTGAAGCCGAGCTTGCGGCCCGCCTCCTGCTGCAGGGTCGTCGTCCGGAACGGCGCGTACGGCTTGCGCGTGTAGGGCTTCGACTCCACCCCGCGTACGCCGTAGTCGGCCGTGCGCAGGGCCGCGGCCAGGTCCTCGGCCTGCCGCTGGTCCAGGTGCAGCAGCGGGTCGGCGCCCTTGCCCGCCAGCTGACCCCGGCTGTCGAAGTCGCGGCCCTGGGCCACCCGGCGCTCACCGACCCGGGTCAGCCGAGCCGGGAACAGCGGCGGCTCGGCGCCCGCGCCGGCGTCGAGCACCGCGTCCAGGTCCCAGAACGAGGCGGCCCGGAAGGCCATCCGCTCGCGCTCGCGGTCGACCACCAACCGGGTGGCCACCGACTGCACGCGGCCCGCCGACAGCCGCGGCATGACCTTCTTCCACAGCACCGGGGAGACTTCGTAGCCGTAGAGCCGATCCAGAATGCGGCGGGTCTCCTGCGCGTCGACCAGGTCCTCGTCCAGGTCCCGCGGGTTGGCCACCGCCTCGGCGATGGCCGCCGGGGTGATCTCGTGGAAGACCATCCGCCGGGCGGGGACCTTGGGCTTCAGCTCCTGCAGCAGGTGCCAGGCGATGGCCTCACCCTCCCGGTCGCCGTCGGTGGCCAGCAGCAGTTCGTCGGCCCGGCTCAGCGCGTCCTTGAGCGACTTCATCGTGGCGCGCTTGTCCGGGTTGACGACGTAGAGGGGCTCGAAGCCGTTGTCCACGTCGACGCCGGTGCGCGCCCATTTCTCACCCTTGTACTTGGCCGGCACCTCCGCGGCGCCCGTCGGCAGGTCGCGTACGTGGCCCCGGCTCGACTCGACGATGTAGCCGTCGCCGAGGAAGCTCGCGATCTTGGTCGCCTTGGTCGGCGACTCGACGATGACGAGTCGCCGGCCCCCTCCCTTGACGGCCATGCGCCTGCCCCCTGTCCCTGGTTGATGTGCCTGCGCGCCCTGCGGCGGCCATACTCTACGGGCTCCCGCCGTCGAGACGGCGACAACGCGGTTCGAACGGACGCGAGTTCTCGGGGCTCGCTAGCTCAGCCAGCCCTCCCCCACCAGAGTCCTCACCCGATCAACTGTCTCCCCGGCCAGGGCGTCCGGGTCGACCTCGAGCAGCTCCGCGACCGAGGCGGTGATCCGGTCCAGCGACAGCTCGCCGTCGCAGGCGCCGAGGATCCCGGCGGTGGCGGTGTCCAGGGCAGCCGCCCGCCGGAACCCGCGCTGCTGCCGGAACACCACGTGCTCCGGGTCCGCCTCGCCCGGCCGGCCGGTGGTCTCCTGGACCACGTCGTCGGCCAGCCGCCAGCGGGCGGCCAGGATCTGCTGGTCGCTCATGGCGTCGAGCCGGTCGAGGGCATCCAGCCCGGCGGCCAGGGCCGGGGCGACGGGCTGCTCGACCGGGTGGGGCCAGTCCTCGATCCGGACGTCGGGGTGCGTCCGCCCGGCGCAGCGCAGGGTCAGCCAGCCCAGCCCGACCGCCTCGATGCCCAGCCGGTCGAAGTAGTCGGCCCACTCGGCGTACCGGGCCGCGTACGCCGGGGAGCCGGTCAGGCCGGCGTCGGCCAGCCAGACCTCGATGTAGGCGTACGGGTCCAGCACCTCGCGCTGCACCACGTGGGCGTCGCAGCCGGGCGCCGCGACCCAGCCGGCGACCCGGTCGGTCCAGTCCTGGCCCCGGACGTGGGCCCAGTTACCCAGGATCTGCAGGACGCCGCCCTCGGCGAGGTGGGTTGCACCCTGGGTCACCACCCGCTCGACCAGGGCGTCACCGGGTTGGCCGCCTTCGCGGTAGGTC
>CAXTVE010000287.1:0-4354 GCA_964247485.1 uncultured Propionibacteriaceae bacterium | reverse complement strand
CCTTCACCAGCCCGATCACGATACCGCCGGCGACGGCGCCCTTGAGGTTGCCGATCCCGCCGAGGACGGCGGCGGTGAAGGCGAAGATGCCGTTCTGGAAGCCGATGTCGATGTTGATGAAGCCGAGGTCGGTGCCGTACATGATGCCGGCGACGCCGGCCAGGGCCGCCCCGAGCGCGAACGTCAGGACGATCACGCGGTCGGTGTCGACCCCCATCAGCCGGGCGGTGTCCGGGTCCTGGGACACCGCGCGCATCGCGCGGCCCATCCGCGTCTGGTTCACGAACGAGGTCAGCGCGGCGGCCAGGGTCAGCGACAGCACGATGATCAGCAGGCCGGTCCAGCGCACCGGTACGGTGCCGCCGGGGACCGGTACCTCCCAGGTCCCCGCCACGAACACCTTGGGGAACGGCAGCGCGGCCGTGGCGCCGGGGTAGAAGTTGCGGACCGTCTCCTGCAGCGCCACCGAGACGCCCAGCGCCGTGATCAGCGGGGCCAGCCGGGGGGCGCCGCGCAGCGGCCGGTAGGCGAAGCGCTCCATGATCACGGCCACGAGGGTCGAGATCGCCGCGCCGGCGACCAGCAGGAGCGGGAGCGCGAGGTACCACTGCCGCTGCACGAACGTCGGGAGCACGTAGGTGAACATCGCCAGGCCGCCGTAGGCGCCGACCATGAAGATCTCACCGTGCGCGAAGTTGATCAGCTGGATGATCCCGTAGACCATCGTGTAGCCCAGCGCGATCAGCCCGATCAGCGAGCCGAGGATGAGCCCGTTGACGATCTGGGACAGGAACGTGGCCAGCAACTAGGTCCTCCACAGCCGGGGGGGGGGGGGGGGGGGGGGGGGGGGCGGCCCCCCCCGCCCGGGCCGGGGCGCCCCCCCCCCCCCCCCCCCCCCCCGCCCTGGGGTCAAGTACGTGGTGCCGCCGGTCAGCCCTGGAAGCTGCCCGTCGAACCCTCGATGGGCGCGAAGTCGTCGCCCTGGACGCTGTAGACGGTCAGCACCTTGTTGGTGGTGTCGCCGTACTGGTCGAACGCGACCGGGCCGCCCGCACCCTGCACGTTCGTCGACTGCACGTCGCTGACCACGGCCTTGCGGGTGTCCTCGCTCCAGGTACCACCCTGCACGGCCTTGCCGAGCGCCCCGATGATCACGTTGGTGGCGTCGTAGGTGAAGGCCCCGTAGGCGCCGAAGGGCTCGGCGTAGTTGCCGGCCGCGTAGTCGTCGATGAACTGCTTGGCGCTGGGCAGCGACTGCGCCGGCGCGCCGACGTTCGTGGCCAGGTCACCGGGGCGACCGCCGAGCGAGACGAACTGCTTGTCGACGAGACCGTCGCCACCCATCAGCGGGATGTTGAGGCCGGCGCCGGCGAGCTGGGCGGACAGCGGGCCGCCCACCGGGTACTCACCGCCGTAGTAGACCGCGTCCGGGTTCAGCGGGCGGATCTTGGCGAGCACACCGGAGAAGTCGGTGTCCTTCTCGCCGACCTTCTCCCGCGCCACGACGTTCGCGCCGAGCTTGGTGGCCTCCTGGGAGAACTGCTCGGCGAGGCCCGCGCCGTAGGTCTTGCCGTCGTCGATCACGGCGATGCTCTTCTTGCCGGCCTTCTGCACCAGGTACTGCGCCGCGAACGGGCCCTGGATCAGGTCCGTGGTGGCCACCCGGAAGTAGTTCGGGAACGGCCGCGCCGGCGAGGAGGTCGCGTTCTGGCCCAGCGTCAGCGTCGGGTTGGTGTTGGCCGGCGAGATCATCACGATGCTGCGGTCGGCCAGGATCGGCTGCACGGTCTGCGCCGTCGAGGAGTTCAGGGTGCCGACCACGCCGACCACGTTCGGGTCCGAGGCGAGCTTCGTGGCGGCCTGCCCGGCCACCTGCGGGGTGGCCTGGTCGTCCTCGGCCTGGAAGACGAGCTCGTAGCCGGGGACCGTGCACTTGGCGTTGGCCTGCTTCACGGCGAGGTCGGCCGAGTGGCTCATGCCCAGGCCCAGCGCCGAGAGGCCGCCGGACAGCGGCGCGACCATGCCGACCACCAGCTTGCCCTTGCTGGTGTCACAGGAGCTGTTGGCACCGGCGCCGCCGGTCCCTTCCTGTCGGTTGGTACCGCACGCCGTGAGGCCGAGGGCCCCCACGAGGATCGCAGCGGTGGCGATCGTCCGCCTCCGAGTCATGTGCCAGACGTCCTTCCGTGGGTACACCGGATCGGTGGTGCCGTACAGAGACACTCTCGCCTGTCGAGAGCGTGGCGGACGTTAGGCGACCGCACCGTCCGGTGCAGCACCGCCCCGGGCTCTTTATCGGACCGAAATGCGAATATCACCATGCGTAACTGGACATGCGCGATCCGCGCATGATCACATGCGGTCCGTGACAACGTGGGTCGGTCGCGTGGTCAGGCCCGCGGCGTGGCCAGTCCCTCGACGACGGCCTCGGCGACGGCCTTCATGGTCGTGCGGCGGTCCATCGCGGTGCGCTGGATCCAGCGGAACGCCTCGGGCTCGGTCATCTGCTGGCGGGTCATCAGCAGGCCCTTGGCCCGGTCGACGACCTTGCGGGTCTCCAGCCGCTCGCTCAGCGTGGCGACCTCGTCCTCCAGCGCGCGCTTCTCGGCGAACCGGGACACCGCCAGCTCGATGGCGGGGACCAGCTCGTGCCGGGCGAACGGCTTGACCAGGTAGGCCATCGCGCCCGCGTCGCGCGCCTGCTCGATGAGCTCTCGCTGGCTGAAGGCGGTGAGCATCACGACGGGCGCGATCCGCTCCTCGACGATCGCGGATGCCGCGGCGATGCCGTCCACCTTCGGCATCTTGATGTCCATGATGACCAGGTCCGGGTACAGCGTGCGGGCCAGCTCCACCGCCTGCTCGCCGTCGCCGGCCTCGCCGGCCACGACGTAGCCCTCCTCGGTGAGCATCTCGGCCAGGTCGAGCCGGATCAGCGCCTCGTCCTCGACCACCAGGACGGTCAGGCCGCCGGCCGGTGTCGCTCGGTCGTCGTCGGGCACCTGCTGGGCCACCGGGCATTCTCCTTCGCACGCGCGCACGCATCGCGGGTCTCACGGGAGCCATCAGCCTAGCGGGCTATGCTCTGGCCACCGTGTGACGTCGTTCCCTCCACACGGCGCCGGGCCCCCGTAGACCAACCGGCAGAGTCAATGGCCTCAAAATCCATCCAGTGTGGGTTCGAATCCCACCGGGGGCACGTCCCCGCCCGGTCGGGTGGGCCCGTCCGCCGGTCCCCCGCCCCGGGTGCGCGAACCAAGCGGCGGTAAACCCCCCGTATTCGGGATCTCTACTCCCCTCACGCGCGTCTGCAGCGGACCGCCGTCCGCGGCGAGAGTTCTCGCCGACGGCAGACGAGCTGCCAACGAGCCGAGGGGTCCTCATGATCGAGGCACACGTGTCCCGCCGGGACGTGCTGAAGTTCTCCGCACTCGGAGCGGCGGCGCTGACGTTGCCCCTCGAGCGGGTCGCCCGGGCGAAGACCGTGAGCCAGATCGCCGCGAGCAAGCTGCCGGCCCCCTACACGCTGCCGTTCCAGGTCCCGCCGGTGCTCGACGGCACCAAGGGCGGCACGGTCGCCCTCGAGCAGGTCGCCGGGAAGGTGTCGATCATCCCCGGGTTCCAGACCACCGTGTTCGGCTACGCGCTGCCCGGCCAGGCCCCGACCACCCCCGGACCGACGATCCACGCGAGGCGCGGCACGCCGCTGATCGTGATGCAGGCCAACAAGCTGCCCGCCACGCACCCGTTCCTGGGCTACGACCCGTGGACCTCCACGCACCTGCACGGCTCGGCGTCGAAGCCGCAGTACGACGGCTACGCCAGCGACATCACGAAGGTCGGCCAGACCAAGCGCTACGTCTACCCGAACAAGCAGGACGCGCGGACCCTCTGGTACCACGACCACGGCGTGCACCACACCGCCGAGAACGCCTACATGGGCCTCGCGGCGCAGTACCACCTGCACGACGACGTCGAGTCCGGCCTGACCATCCCGAAGTGGAACTCCACCCCGGGCTGGAAGGCCGACGACCAGTACGACCTGCCGCTCATCCTGGCCGACAAGATGTTCAGCGCGAACGGCGAGTTCCGCTACGACGACGCCGGCCACACCGGCCTCTGGGGCGACGTCGTCCTGGTCAACGGGGTGCCGTGGCCGAACCTCAGGGTCAAGAAGCGGCTCTACCGCTTCCGCGTGCTGAACGCCTCGATCTCCCGCGGCTACCGGCTGCAGATGAGCAACGGCACGCCGATCTCGGTGATCGGCACCGACGGCGGCCTGATGCCGCAGGTCCAGGCGACCACGCAGCTGCGGATCGGCATGGCCGAGCGCTACGAGATCGTCATCGACTTC
>CAXTVE010000286.1:2395-4416 GCA_964247485.1 uncultured Propionibacteriaceae bacterium | reverse complement strand
ACCCATACCTTCGCCGGCTATTGGAGATCGCGTGACCCGGACCCGCCCCCGCCCGCTGTCCGGGTTCCCCGAACTCACCCCGGAGGGCCGGGTGGTCGAGCAGGCGGTGCTGGACCGGCTGCGGCAGACCTTCGAGCTGCACGGCTTCGCCTCGGTCGAGACCCGCTCGGTCGAGCCACTGGAGCGGCTGGCCAAGCAGGGCGAGATCGACAAGGAGGTGTACGCGGTCTCCCGGCTGCACGCCGAGCCGGGCACGGCCGCCGAGCTCGGCCTGCACTTCGACCTGACCGTGCCGCTGGCCCGCTACGTGCTCGAGCACGCCCACGCGCTGGCCTTCCCGTTCCGCCGCTACCAGATCCAGAAGGTGTGGCGGGGCGAGCGGCCGCAGGAGGGCCGCTACCGGGAGTTCACCCAGGCCGACATCGACATCGTCAACGTCGACCGGCTGGCCGCCCACCACGACATCGAGGTGGCCCTGGTCACCCTGGAGGCGCTGGAGCGGCTGCACGTCGACCTCGGCCTGCCGCCGGTGCTGATGCGGGTCAACAACCGGCACCTGGCCCAGGGGTTCTACCTCGGGCTAGAGATCGCCGACCCGCCGGCCGTGCTGCGCCAGGTGGACAAGCTCGACAAGATCGGGCCGGACCGGGTGGGCGACCTGCTCGTCGGCGAGGTCGGGCTGAGCGAGGCCCAGGCCCGGGCGTGCGTACGCCTGGCGTCGATCTCCGCGGCTGACGGGTCCTTCGCCGACGCCGTCCGCGGGCTGGGCGTCCACCACCCCGAGCTGGACACCGGGATCGAGCTGCTCACCGAGCTGGTGACCACAGCGGGCCGCCACGTCCCCGGCCGGCTGGTCGCCGACCTGAAGATCGCGCGCGGCCTGGACTACTACACCGGCACGGTCTACGAGACCGAGCTGGTGGGGTTCGCCGCGCTGGGCTCGATCTCCTCCGGCGGCCGCTACGACTCCCTGGCCAGTGACGGGAAGACCACCTACCCGGGCGTGGGGTTGTCCATCGGGGTGACCCGGCTGCTCGCCCCGCTGGTCGCGGCCGGGCGGATCCGCGCCTCGCGCCCGGTGCCGAGCGCGGTGCTGGTCGCGGTGGAGTCGGAGGCGACCCGGGACGAGGCGGTCGCCGTGGCCGAGCTGCTGCGCGGCCGGGGGATCGCCTGCGAGGTGGCGCCCGCCGCCGACAAGTTCGGGAAGCAGATCCGGTACGCCGACCGCCGGGCGATCCCGTTCGTCTGGTTTGGTGGCCGCGACGGCGGCGAGGTCAAGGACCTGCGCACGGGGGAGCAGGCCGGCGCCGACCCGGGCGTCTGGGTGCCCCCGGCGGAGGACCGGAAGCCCCGGGTGTCCTGGACGTCGTGACCCCGGCCGACGTCCGGCTCCGCCGGCTCCACACCCAGGGGCTGCTGGCCGAGCGGTTCGACGCTCCCGCCGCGGCCGTCCGGCGACTCGCCGCTGTGCAGTCGCAGGAGTTCGGGCACGCACTGTGGTCGCTGGGCCTCCGGTCGGGCGGCACCTACGCCGACGCCCAGGCGGCCTTCGACCGCGGTGCGTTCCTGCGCACCCACATGCTCCGGCCGACCTGGCACTTCGTGGCCCCCGAGGACGTCGGCTGGCTGCTCCGAGCGACGGCGCCCCGGGTGCACCAGCTGAACGGGACGATGTACCGCAAGACCGGGCTGGGCCCGGAGGCCCTGGACCGGGCCGCCGGGGTGATCGTGGCGGCGCTCGCCGAGGGCGCCGCGCTCACCCGGGCCGAGCTGGCCGCCCGGCTGGGCAGCAGCGGCATGACCCTGGTGTACCAGGTGATGAACGCCGAGCTGGAGGGGCTGATCGTCAGCGGGCCCTTGCGGGGAGCCCAGCATACCTACGTCCGGATGGACGACCGGGTGCCGGTGGCCGTCCGGCGCCCGGGCGACCTGGCCGAGCTCGCGTACCGCTTCTACGCCGGGCACGGACCGGCCGGGGTGCGCGACCTGGCCCGGTGGGCCTCCCTGACCCAGGCGGCTGC
>CAXTVE010000286.1:0-2385 GCA_964247485.1 uncultured Propionibacteriaceae bacterium | reverse complement strand
GCTCTGGTTCGCCCCGGCCCCGGCCCCACCGGCGGACCCGGCGTACGGGGCCCTGCTGCTGCCGCTCTACGACGAGATGACCCTGAGCTACCCGACGCACGGCTTCCCGGTGGCGGCGGCGCACCCCCACCCGGCCGGGGAGGACCTGTTCGTCGGGTCGGTCATCGTGCGCGACGAGAACGTCGGCACCTGGCGTCGTACGGTGCGGGGCCGGACCCTGGCCGTCGAGGTGGCGCTGGCGCCGGGCTGCTCGGCCGACGACCGGACGGCGGTGCGCACGGCGGCCGAGGCGCTGGCCACGTTCTCCGGCCGGAGGCTGGACCTTACGATCATTCCGTGAGCTTTCGGGGGCGGGCGCACCCCGGGCTGGACACGGCGGAGAGCGAGCTGTTCGCCTCGCTGCGCCGGCGGGCGAGCTCGCGGGGGGACCGGTACGCGCTGGGCCGGAGCCTGCGGCAGCAGGTGCCCCGGCGAAGCCTGGGGGACTGGGCGATGGCGCCGGACCGGGCTGACCCGGTGGAGCTGGTGGTCAGGTCGCACCGCGGCCGGGTGCCGGGGCTGGTCCCGGTGCGGGTGGCGCGGATGGTGAGCTCGCCGTACGGGTTCCTGCGCGGCACCGCGGTCGTGATGGCCGCCGACGTGGCCGGGCTGCCGGCCACGGGGATCGCCCCGGTGGTCTGCGGCGATGCCCATCTGGGCAACTTCGGGTTCTACGCCTCGCCCGAGGGCGAGCTGGTGATCGACCTGAACGACTTCGACGAGGCGCACCCGGGCGGCTGGGAGTGGGACCTGCGGCGGCTGGTCGCGAGTGTGTGGGTCGCCGGGCGGGAGAACGGGGCGACCGAGGAGCAGTGCGAGGCGGCCGCGCGGGCCTGTGTGGCCGCCTACCGCGCCGAGGTGCGGTTCCTGGCCGACCAGCCGCTGCTGATGCGCAGCTACAACCGGCTGGACGTCGGCCGGCTGCACGAGACCGCGACGGAGCAGTCGCTACGCGACGAGATCGAGCGCGCGGCCAAGCGGGCCCGCAACCGGACCAGTGACCGGGCGCTGCCCCGGTTCACCGCCGAGCGGGACGGGCGGCGGCAGATCATCGAGGAGCCACCGCTGATCACCCGGCTGCCGGCGGCGGAGTACGACGCGGTCGCCGCAGGGCTGGACGGCTACCTGGACACCCTGGCCCCGCACTGGCGGCGGGCGATCGGCGGCTACACCCTGGAGGACCTCGCCCACAAGGTCGTCGGAGTGGGCAGCGTCGGGCTGCGCGCGTACGTGGCCCTGCTCGAGGGCAGCAGCGCCGACGACGTGGTCTTCCTGCAGCTCAAGCAGGCCCGGCGGTCGGTGCTCGCCCGCTTCGTGCACGGCGAGGCCGCCCGGCACGCGCACCAGGGGCAGCGGGTGGTGGAGTACCAGCAGGCGCTGCAGACGGTCAGCGACCCGTTGCTGGGCTGGACCACGATCGCGGGCCGCCAGTTCTATGTCCGCCAGTTCCGCAACATGAAGGGCACGGTCCCGCTGAACGCGATCGACGGTGCCGCGCTGGCCGACTACGCCGGGATCGTCGGCCACCTGCTGGCCAAGGGCCACGCCCGGACCAGCGGTGCGTCGATCATCGCCGGCTACGTCGGGGCGTCGGACACCCTCGACGTCGCCCTCGCCCGGTTCGCCCGCGCGTACGCCGACCAGACCGAGGCGGACCACGCCCGGCTGGTCAGGGCCGTCCGGGCCGGACAGCTGCCGGTGCTGGACGGCGCGCTGAGTTCGCGCCGTTCAGCGCGGCCCTCCTGAGGACCGGCGGCGCGCGACGACCACCGCGTACCCGATGCAGGCGACGCCGATCAGCAGGGTCAGGATCCCGCTGCTCGGGGTCCAGGTGAGCCCGGTCGGGGCGGGGGCCCGCGGCGGGTAGCCGGCGCCGAGCTCGGCCGGCGGTGCGCCGGGTCGAGTGCCGCCGCAGGAGCTGGCCAGGACCTCGCCGTTCTGGAGGAAGCCCAGCACCACGTAGGGGCCCGCTCCCGTCAGGTCGAGCCCGCAGGCCGAGCTCTGGACGTGGGTGAGGACGGGCTGCAGCGTCTCCACCTGCCCCCGGTACACCCGGTTGACGGCGAAGGTGTAGGTCCGGGTGTCGCCGGACGCCCGGTCGTCGCTGACGGTGCCGAGGAAGACCACGGAGGCGCGTTCGAGCTGCTCCGCCTCGGTGGACGGACGGCACGTGCAGGCGTGCGCCGGGGCGGGGCTCAGCCAGGTGGTCGAGAGGACCAGCAGCAGGACGGCGAGCAGCCGGGCGGTCACGTCGGGCGCCGGCGGAGCAGGGACAGGCCGACCACACCGGCGGCGGTGGCGGCGAGGGCGAGACCCACGATGGGGATCCAGGAGCCGGAGCGGGGG
>CAXTVE010000285.1:0-4466 GCA_964247485.1 uncultured Propionibacteriaceae bacterium | reverse complement strand
GCTGCTCGCCCTGCGGGTCCGCGGCCGGCAGGTCGTCGGCGGGGCGCTCGCCCTGCTCGGCGTCGGCCTGGTCGTGGCCGGGATCAGCGCGGCGGCAGCCCCGGTGGGCTGGCGCACGGCCTACACGGTGGCCGGGGTGCTGGTGCTGGTCGGTGGAATTGTGACCATTCTCACCAGCCCCCGGTGGATCTCGACCGGCGAGCGATTCCGAACTGAGAACGAGCCCGCAGACCTCTGGCGGGCCCAAGACGCCGGGCTCGACCCGACCGCGGAGCCGCACGAACCCGATGTGCGCAAACCGCCCGCACGAGACACAATGAAGAAGGCCGAGTAACCCGAACGCCTCATCGGGGCGGAAGGCAGGATCTCATGGCAAGCACGAAGCAGCAGCCGGGCAAGGTGGTGCACCACGACAAGCCGGTCAAGGACGTGCACCACGGTCGCACCCTGGCCGCCTGGGTCGGCACGGCCGTCGGGATGACCGCTTTCCTGTTGGGCGGGATCGCGGTGGTCATGCAGAACTGGATCCTCTTCGGGGTGGCTGCGGTCCTCCTGGTAGCCGGCCTGATCGCAACCAAGGTGTTGCAGGTCATGGGCCACGGCGCCGATTGATCGGGCGCGACACACCGTGAGTGCACTCGACGAGATCATCACCGGGGTCCGGGAGGACCTCGCCCGGCGGCAGAGCCTGGTCCCGCTGGACCGGCTCAAGGAGCGCTGCCAGCATGTCGACCCGGCGCTGAACCCGATGCCGGCGCTGTCCGGGCCCGGGGTGGCGGTGATCGCGGAGGTCAAGCGGTCCAGCCCCAGCAAGGGCGCGCTCGCCGAGATCTCCGACCCCGAGGCGCTGGCCCGGGACTACGAGGCCGGGGGTGCGGCCGCGATCTCGGTGCTGACCGAGGAGCGCCGCTTCGCCGGCTCGCTGGAGGACCTGGTCCGGGTGCGCTGCGCGGTGTCGGTGCCGGTGCTGCGCAAGGACTTCATCGTCACCGCCTACCAGCTGTTCGAGGCCCGGGCCGCAGGCGCGGACATGGTCCTGCTGATCGTGGCCGCGCTGACCGACCCGGAGCTGGTCTCGCTGGTCGAGCGGGCCCGCTCGATCGGCCTCACCCCCCTGGTCGAGGTGCACGCCGCCGAGGAGGTCTCGCGCGCCGTGGATGCCGGGGCGACCATCATCGGGGTGAACGCGCGCGACCTGCACTCGCTGGCCATCGAGCCGCAGACCTTCGCCCGGCTCGCGCCGCTGATCCCGGACGGGATCGTCCGGGTGGCCGAGTCCGGCGTACGCGGTCCGCACGACGTGATCGAGCTGGCCCGGGCCGGGGCCGACGTGGTGCTGGTCGGGGAGGCGCTGGTCACCGGGCGCGACCCGCGGCTCGGCGTCGCCGACCTGGTCGCCGCCGGGGCCCACCCGGCGCTGCACAAGTCCTAGCGGGGAGTTCCGTGGTCTCTGTCCTACCGGACGCAACCGGTCATTTCGACCGGTTCGGCGGCAAGTTCGTGCCCGAGGCGCTCCACGCCGCCCTGCAGCAGCTGGAGGCCGAGTTCGCCGCGGCGATGGCCGACCCGGCCTTTCGCGCCGAGCTCGCGGGGCTGCTCGCTGACTACACCGGACGGCCGAGCCCGGTCACCGAGGCGCGTCGGTTCGCCGAGCACGCCGCCATGGCCGACGGCACCCGGCCGATCGTGGTGCTCAAGCGCGAGGACTTGAACCACACCGGCTCGCACAAGATCAACAATGTGCTCGGGCAGGCGCTGCTCACCCGCCGGATGGGCAAGACGCGGGTGATCGCGGAGACGGGCGCCGGCCAGCACGGCGTGGCCACGGCCACCGCCGCGGCACTGTTCGGCCTCGAGTGCACCGTCTACATGGGCAAGGTCGACACCGAGCGCCAGGCCCTGAACGTCGCCCGGATGCGGCTGTTGGGCGCCGACGTCATCGCGGTCGAGTCCGGTACGCAGACGCTCAAGGACGCGATGAACGAGGCGATGCGCGACTGGGTCGCCTCGGTCGACGACACCCACTACCTGATCGGCACCGTCGCCGGGCCGCACCCGTTCCCGCTGCTGGTCCGGGAGTTCCAGCGGGTGATCAGCACCGAGGCCCGGGCGCAGCTGCTGGACCGCTACGGCCGGCTGCCCGACGCCGTCGCCGCGTGCGTCGGCGGCGGCTCCAACGCCCTGGGCATCTTCGCCGACTTCCTCGACGATGACGGAGTCGGGCTCTACGGCTTCGAGGCCGGCGGCGACGGGGTGGAGACGGGACGGCACGCCGCCACGATCTCGGCCGGATCCGTGGGTGTGCTGCACGGGATGCGCACCTTCGTGCTGCAGGACGAGGACGGCCAGACCAGCGAGTCGCACTCCATCTCGGCCGGGCTGGACTACCCGGGCGTCGGCCCGGAGCACTCCTTCCTGGCCGAGACCGGGCGAGCGCACTATGCGCCGGTCACCGACACCGAGGCCATGGAGGCCTTCCGGCTGCTCGCCCGCACCGAGGGGATCATCCCGGCCATCGAGTCCGCCCACGCCCTGGCCGGTGCCCTCACCCTCGCCGACCGGCTGCCGGCCCGGTCCGACGGCCAGCCGCCGCTGATCCTGGTCAGCCTGTCGGGGCGCGGCGACAAGGACGTGGACACCGCGATCAAGTGGTTCGACCTCGACGTCTCGGGGACCGGTTCGGAGACCGGGGACCGCATCGACGCGACCGGCGCCCTGCCCCCGGTCGAGCTGGAGATCGCGGGCGCCTCCACCGGCGCCGGCGAGGAGCTGTGAGCGAGCTTGCGAGCTCACCACCCAGCGCAGCGGCTCCCGCGGACCTGGCCGACGAGCGTCAGCGAGGAGGACACGTGAGCAGCACGACGCACCTCGGGCACACCGGGCAGCGCTTCGCCGAGATCCGGGCGAGCGGCCGCGGCGCGCTGGTCGGCTTCCTGCATGTCGGCTATCCCAACGTCCCCACCTCCCTCGCTGCGATGCGGGCGCTGACGGGCGAGGACGACTCACCCGGCGTCGACCTCGTCGAGGTCGGGATGCCCTACAGCGACCCGATGATCGACGGGCCCGTCAACCAACGGGCCGGAACTCGGGCCCTGGAACGCGGGGTGCGCACCCGAGACGTGTTCGCCGCGGTCGAGACGGTCGCCGCGACCGGCACGCCGGCGGTGGTGATGACCTACTGGAACCTGGTCGAGCAGTATGGGCCGGATCGCTTCGCCCGCGACCTCGCCGCGGCCGGCGGCTCCGGGATGATCACGCCCGACCTGACCCCGGACGAGGCCGGTGAGTGGCTCGCCGTGTCCGACGCGCACGGCCTGGACCGCGTGTTCCTGGTCTCCCCGTCCTCCACCGACGCGCGGCTGGCCGCCACCCTGGCCGCCTGCCGCGGCTGGGTGTACGCGACGGCGGTGATGGGCGTCACCGGGGTGCGGGCCGACACCTCCACACTCGCGCCGACGCTGGTCGCCCGGATCCGGGCGGCCGACCCCGATGCGATGGTCGGGGTCGGCCTGGGCATCTCCAACGGGGCCCAGGCGGCCGAGGTGGCCGGCTTCGCCGACGCGGCGATCGTCGGCTCCGCCCTGGTCCGCACCCTGCTCGATGCGGAGGAGGCCGGTCGGCCCGGCGACTTGAGCGGCCTGAGAGCGGTGGTCGCAGACCTCGCCGACGGCGTACGCGGTGGGCAGCGGGAACTAACCTCGACAGTGTGAGGTTAGGGGCAGGGTGAATCGTTTCGCGACGCGGGCCCTGCTGCTGGCCATCGGGCTGCTGCTCGTGGTCAGTGGCTGCACCACGCCGGGTCAGCACCCCGCGGGGTACACCGCCGACGCCGAGGGCTACCTGGGCGGCAGCTCGCTGCCCCAGCCCTACGCCATGCCCGACGTGACCCTGACCGACACCGCGGGCCAGCCGTACAACCTGACCACCTCGCCGTCGCGGCCCGTCACGTTGATGTTCTTCGGCTACAGCAGGTGCCCGGACGTCTGCAACACGGTGCTGGCCGACATGGCCACGGCCCTGCAGCGGCTCGAGCCGGGGGAGCGGGACCACATCCAGGTCGTCTTCGTGACCACGGACCCCGCGCGGGACAAGCCGGCGGACATCCGCCGGTACCTCGACGGCTTCGACCCGGCCTTCATCGGCCTGACCGGTTCCCTGACCACCATCAAGCAGGCCGGCGACCAGGTCGGGGTCTACATGGAGCAGATGGAGCAGCTGCCGAGTGGAGGGTACGAGGTGGGCCACTCGACGCACGTGATCGGCTTCGACCGGACCGACGGTGTGGTGATCTGGACCGCCGGCTCCGCGATCGGTGACCTCAAGCACGACTACGCCCTGCTGGTGGAGAAGGCGCGATGAGCGCGGTTCGCCCGCCGAAGGGGGACGACCCCCTTGGACCCCCGGAAAGCGTGGTTCGCCCGCCGAAGGGGGACGACCCCCTTGGACCCCCGGAAAGCGTGGTTCGC
>CAXTVE010000284.1:412-4508 GCA_964247485.1 uncultured Propionibacteriaceae bacterium | reverse complement strand
GCTCGATCCGCTCGACCACCGACTCGACCAGGGTGGTGGTCTTGCCGGTGCCCGGACCGGCCAGCACCAGCAGCGGGCCGGACGCGTGGTCGACCACGGCCTGCTGCGCGGCGTCCAGGCTCGGCGCGGCGGGCAGCGGCTCGGGCGTGCGGATCAGGCGGTACATCTGGGTCGGCTCGTCCTGCTCAGCTCGTGGGTCGGCGTTACGCGGCCATTGGATCAAACGTCACTGACAGTCGGGCCGGAACGCGGTGATCACGACGGTCGTGTCGCCGGCGAGCCCTGACCCGGCGCGAGCCGGCAGGGCAGTCTAGTCGACCGGCTCGTCGCGCCAGGCGGCGTCGAAGGCGCCGATCACGGCGGCGCCGAGCAGACCGGTGCCCAGGACGAGGTTGCCGATCTCGGCATAGAGGTCGAGGTAGATGGTGGTGCTGCCGTCCCGGATCAGGGCCGCGTACGCCAGCACGGTCATCGTCAGCACCGAGTTGGTCAGCACCAGCAGCACCCGGGTCGGCCGCGGGAAGCGCTGGCTGTCGCCGTTACCCCAGGACGATCCCGTCAGCAGGTCCCAGGTCAGGCCGAACAACACCAGGGCCGCGCCGGAGAAGCCGAGCAGGAAACCGACGGGGTCGGAGACGAAGTCACGGCTGGACAACCGCGCGCCCAGCTCCCGGCGCCCCCCCACGCCCCGCGCCCGCCGGCCAGTCCGCCGGCGGCGGAGCAGGGTGACGACCAGTGTGACCAGCACGACGGCGGTGACCACCAGGTTGAGCACCTCGGGATCGATGGGCGCGGCGGTGGTGTCCTTGAGCACCAGCGTGCGGGCCAGCACGATGAGCATCACGCCGATGCAGCCCAGAACCAGCGCCCGGCCTGGTCGCCCCCGCCGGGCGTGCTGCACGGCACCGCCGACCCGCCCCACCCCGAACAGGATCCGGAGGGGGTCGCCGCACAGCCCGACGATGTCGGCGGGGTCCACCGACCAATCCGCGTTGCCGGCGCCCGGGATCAGCACGGCGACGGCGAGCAGGACCTGCACCGGGAGTACGACGGCGATCAGCGCGGCGGCAATCGCGAACCCCACGGAGCCGAGCTCGTCGCCCAGCTCGGACACCACCGGACGCGCGCCCCGTCGCCGGGCCGAGCGGAGTACGACAGCGCCGACCGCGGTGAAGCCGACCACGATGACCAGGGCGAGCACGTACGCGATCACGCCCTGGGTCACCGGGTCGCGGCCGAGCCACTCCCGCACGGCCTGGACCGCTCGCAGGACGAGCACCCCGCCCAGGATCACGAACGGCCAGCGCCGAGCCGCGAACCGGGGCGCGCTGCGGGTCGCGGCCACCGTGGCCCGGACGGTCACCTCGGCCACCGCGGCCCCCGCCACGATGGCTGCGGGCAAGGCGAGATAACCGAGCAGGAACGCGGTCTGCTGCAGCAGCTGGGCGTCCGCGGCGAACCCGAACCGCTTCGACTCCCGGGCCGCGCCGACGCCGACTGCCATCGCCCCGCCGATCAGCGCCCAGGCCACGGCGAACTCACCCCAGGCGAACCGCCGGCGCCACCGCACCGCCACCAGCACGACGAGAGCGACCATGAGCGCCGCGCCGACCAGCGGCCAGACCACCCCCCCGGCCAGCTCCGGGGTACGCAGGGTCCAGCTCCCACTGATCATCAGGGCCACCAGCAGCCCGAGGAGCTTCAGCCACCAGGGGCCGTGCAGGGCCGCGGTCAGCAGCGAGGCCGCGCCGAAGGAAAGCAGCAGCACCATCGGCCACACCGCGACCGCGGGCAGGCCCACCGATTGCAGGCCCGCGAGGATCAGCGGGCTCTGCCGGCGGATCGGGCCCGACAGGACCACCAGCAGGGCGGCCAGGGTGAACATCGCGTACCCCACGATCACCAGCGCCGGCAGCCCGTGCGGCCAGTCCAGGTTGCGCAGCCGGCCCCGGCCGACCGGGTCGGCGACCGTCTGGCGGGCCACGACGGTCACGAAGCGGCGGACCCGTGACCCGTGCCGCCCCGGGGTTGCCGAGGCGGCGGGGGCCGGGGCGATGACGTCAGCGCCCATCGGTCCACGACGTGAAGGTCCAGTCGGAGTTGAACAGCAGCACGCCCTGCGGGAACCCGACGGCCAGCCGGTCCTGCAGCGCCAGCGTGAGGTTCGGCAGCGGCCACCGACGGACCACCGTGGCGGCCGGGTCGACCAGCTCGGCGTCGCGCACGCCCCAGCCAACCATCCGGTCCTCGTCGACGGTGAGCCGCAGGTAGCCGGGCAGCCGGGCCGTCACCCGGCCGGTGTCGTCGAGCAGCACGGTGGCGGTGTCGGTGGCCAGCACCAGCCGACCGGCGAACGGGGCCAGGTCGGTCAGGGTGCCGGCGAACGGCCGCAACCAGCGACTGTCCCCGGACGCGGGGTCGAGCCCGTGCGCGGTCTGGTCCTGCAGCACGACCAGGACGTCCCCCACGAAGCCGCCGCCCTTCCCCTCGAGCTCCTTCGACCACCGGCGCTCACCGCTGGCCTCGTCCAGCGCGGTCACGGTGCCGCCCCGGTCCTGCACCACGACGATCCCGCGGCCGACCACGGGCGAGAGGGTGACGTCTGACTCCAGACCGTGCCGCCACACCTCGGCACCGGTGGCGACGGAGAGCCGACGGACGACCCCGGCCAGGTCGGCCACGACGACGTCGGTGTCCGAGGCGCGCACGGGCGGCGCGGGCGCGAGCTCGTCCAGATCGCGGGACCAGAGCCGGATCCCGAGATCGGAGTACGCCACCAGCTGGCGGGCGCTCGTCGTCACCAGGACCACGTTGCCGAAGGCCCGCACCGTCAGGATCTCTCCCGCCACGTGGCTGCGCCAGGCCGAGACCCAGGCGTCCGGCGTCTTCGGCGTGAAGGCGACCAGGTCGTGCAGCGCGGCCGTGGCCCGCACCAGCAGACCGGAATCGGTGCGCACCGGGGCGATCCCCTTGGTCGTCCCGCTCATCGACCGCTGGCCGAAGGTGGGGTCGATCGAGATCGACGTCAGCGCGCGCTCGGTCCAGCGTTCGGGCGCCGACCAGCCCAGCGGCGTGTCGACCGTGGCCGGCGTACGCGGTCGAGCGTCCGAGGCCTGGACCGTGCGGGTCGCCAGGTCGGACGAGGTCTCGCTGCTCGCCACCAACCCGCGACCCTCACACCAGGTGCGCTGCAGGGTCATGGTCTGGCCGGGCTGACCCTGTTGGGAGGACAGGCGGAGCTCCCCGGTCACGTCGAGGCAGTCCTTCTCGGTGCTCGCCACGGCCCGGAAGGCACTTGCGTAGTCCAGGACGTCGTTGGCCGAGCCGGCTCCGTTCCACTGCGACCCGGCCGCGACGTCGGCCGGAAGCTCGACGACGGGTGGGCTGTAGACGTAGCCCGCCCCGGGCCGGCTCTCCCCCAGCAGCTCGACCGGGCCGTTGGTCCGGTAGGCCCGGGTAGTGGCGTACGGGGCCCCCGGGTCGTCGTAGACCGTGCTGGTGGTGCGCCAGATCTCGACGGTGTCGCGGCCCTCGAAGGTCTCACCCAGCAGCTCGGTGCCGAACGCGGTGTCGAAGGCCAGCAGGCCGCTCGTGCCGCGGAAGCGGGCCGACTCGGTGACCTGCCGGCGCGCCGTCGTCTCCAGCTCGCGGGTGGTCTCGACCTGCTCGTACGCCGCCGTGCCGTCCGGCGGCAGGAACGCCGTGGCCGCAGTCCGGGGGGTGCTGAAGCCCACCGTGTCCCAGACGAAGGCGGCGCCGCCGATCATGGCCCCGATCAGGACGAACACCAGCAGCGGCGGCCACCACGGCCGGGGGCGGCGTGGGGGTCCCCACCTGGGGTCGACCGAGGAACCGGCCAGCGGGTCCTCGGGCAGACTGCTCCAGTCCTGCACCGGGAACGGCGACCAGGGCTGGTCCTCGGGGCGCGACACAGCGGACAGTGTGCCAAAGCACGGGGCTCAGTACCGGCGGTTGGCCAGCACCGGGATCGCCTGCCGGGTCGCGGCGACCTCGCTCAGGTCGAGCTCGGCCACCAGCAGGCCCGGTACCTCCTCGAGCGCGGCCAGCACCTCCCCGCGGGGCGTGACCACGGCAC
>CAXTVE010000284.1:0-402 GCA_964247485.1 uncultured Propionibacteriaceae bacterium | reverse complement strand
CCCGGCGGCGCAGTCCAGCCAGCCGATCACCGGGCGGTCCGGCGGGCGCCCCGGGCCGCGGCGCGAGCCCGGCGCGGCCGGGGTCGGCCGGTCCGGCGGCCAGCAGGAAGGTGGTGCTGTCCAGCGCACGCGCCCGGGTGAGCAGCTGCCACTGGTCGACCTTGCCCGGCCCGGCGGCCCAGGACGCGGCCACGCAGACCACCTGGGCACCCCGGTCGGCGAGAGTGGTGTACAGGCCGGGGAACCGCACGTCGTAGCAGGTGGTCAGACCGACCTGGATGCCGTCGACAGCGACCAGCACCGGGTCGGACCCGGGAGCCACGGTCTCGGACTCGGCGAAGCCGAAGGCGTCGAAGAGGTGGATCTTGTCGTAGTGGGCGCTGCCGTCCGGCCCGGCGGGCC
>CAXTVE010000283.1:0-4517 GCA_964247485.1 uncultured Propionibacteriaceae bacterium | reverse complement strand
GTCGGTGTAGGCGTCGTCGCGGACCAGGCTGACCAGGAGCCGACCCAACCACGCCAGGCTGTGGCCGATCGGCCGGAGGACCTTCATCGGACGCCTCTCTCGGGACTGCCTATCCAGAGTAACGCGCGAGCGGTCAGATACGTCCACCCAGATCGGGCTGTCCCGGGGGCGGGATCTCGCCGGACCCGCGGACGATCAGTCGGGCCGGTACGACGTAGGTCTCGGCGGGGGAGCGGTCCCCGTCCAACCGGGCGAACAGGCGCTCGGCGGCGAGCACACCCATCCGGTTGGGGTCCTGGGCCATCACGGTGAGGCCGGGCACCACGGTGTCGGCCAGCATCAGGTCATCGAAGCCGATCAGGGCCACCTCGTGCTGGCGGCCCAGCTGGTGCAGGGCGCGGACGGCTCCGATCGTGATCACGTTCTGCGAGGTGAACAGGGCCGTCGGCGGGTCGGGCCGGCC
The DNA here is from genome assembly GCA_964247485.1 of uncultured Propionibacteriaceae bacterium. Taxonomy (GTDB): domain Bacteria; phylum Actinomycetota; class Actinomycetes; order Propionibacteriales; family Propionibacteriaceae; genus Microlunatus. Next base: position 4,054 of record CAXTVE010000283.1, on the reverse strand, counting down.
CAGCAGGGCGATCACCGCCGCGTACGCCTCGTCCGCCGACCGCAGGTCGTCGGTGTGCCACCCTGCGGGCGGCTCCGCCAGCCCGGCGGCGACCATGGCGTCGGTGAAGCCGCGGCGCCGGTCCCGGGCCGTGGAGATGGTCAGCTCGTCGCCGAGGTGGGCGATGGCCCGGTGACCACACCCGAGCAGGTGCCCGGTGGCCACGTACGCGGCCTCGTAGTTGTTCGACAGCACGGCGTCGACCGCGAGCCCGACGGGCGGCCGGTCGACGAACACGATCGGCAGGCCCTGCTCCCGCTCGGCCTGCAGGTAGCCGTGGTCGGCGGTGATCGTGGTGAGGATCAGCCCGTCCACCCGGCGCCGGGTCAGAGCGTCGACCAGCTCGTGCTCCCGATCGGGGTCGTCATCAACGCTCGCCGCAAAAACCGCGGTGCGGCGCGCCGAGGCCACCTCCTCGACAGCCCGGCTGATCGAGGCCGAAAATGGGTTGTCCACGGCGTCGACGAGGAGGCCAAGGGTGAGCGTCTTGCGGTCCCCGCGGCGCAGGGCGCCCGCACCCTGGTGCGGCTTGAAGTTGAGCGTCGTGACCGCCCGCTGCACCCGGTCGCGCATCTGGGGCGACACGTTGGCCTCGTTGTTGATGACTCGGGAAACGGTTTTGATCCCGACCCCGGCGAGCGCCGCTACGTCCCGGATGGTGGCGCGGGCCCGACGGGTCGGCACCGCGGGCGTCAATGACATCGATGTCTCCTCCCTTTCGCTCAGCGTAACGGTAATAAAACTCCTTGTGTCAACCGGGTTGACATTGGACCTGAGAATGGCTTAGAAAGATTTCCGACACCGTTGTCACTTCGGCGGTGCGCGTCCCTACCGAGAGGATCGTTTTGATGAGGTACCTACCGCCGAACCGTCGGAGCCGGCGTCTGCTGGCCGCCCTGGCCCTCAGCTCCGTCGGGGTGCTGACCCTGGCCGCCTGCGGTGGCATCGAGACCGAGCCCGAACCGGCGGCGAGCGGCGGCGGCGTCGCGGCCGACGAGGAGATCGCGGTCACCTTGATCACCAAGACCAGCACCAACCCGTTCTTCATCGCCATGCAGCAGGGCGCCGACGAGGCCGGCAAGGCCAACAACGTCAAGATCACCAAGGCCGCCGGCAAGGAGGACGGTGACGAGGCCACCCAGATCCAGGCGATCGAGGCGGCCATCGCCCGCAAGGATGCCGGCATCCTGATCACGCCGGCCACCGACGGGGTCAACCCGGCCATCGAGCAGGCCCGGCAGGCCGGCCTGTACGTGATCGCCCTGGACACCCCGCCCAACCCGCCGAGCACCGTCGACATCACGTTCGCCACCGACAACTTCACGGCCGGCGAGCTGATCGGCAAGTGGGCGGCGGCCACCCTGGACGGCAAGAAGGCCAACATCGCCCTGCTCGACCTGTTCAACGACAAGATCGCCTCGGTCGACTACAACCGCGACCAGGGCTTCCTGACCGGGATGGGCATCGACACCGCCGACAAGCAGAAGAACGGCGACGAGGCCAAGACCGGCACGTACGCCGGCGGCAAGGGCGGGGACTACGAGATCTTCTGCAACGAGCCGACCAACGGCGCCCAGGACGAGGGCCGGACGGCGATGGAGACCTGCCTGGCCAAGTCCAAGGAGATCAACGTCGTCTACACCATCAACGAGCCGGCCGCGGCCGGTGCGGCCGAGGCCCTCGACGCCGCCGGGGTCAAGGGCGCGATCATCGTCTCCGTCGACGGTGGCTGCAACCCGGGCATCACCTCGGTGAAGAGCGGCGTCATCGGCGCCACGTCTCAGCAGTACCCGCTGAAGATGGCCCAGCTCGGCGTCGAGGCCATCGCCAAGTACAAGCGGGACAACGTCAAGCCCGAGGTGACGTCGGGGCTGGAGTTCTTCGACACCGGCGTGGCCCTGGTCACCGACAAGCCGGCCGACGGGGTCGAGAGCATCGACACCACCGCAGCGAACGAGATCTGCTGGGGTTCCAAGTAGTCAAGTCCGCCGCCACCGTCCGACTTCTGGCAAGGAAGCCCCCATGACCGTCGACACCTCACACGCCCCGGCGACTGCGGCTGAGCAGTTCGCCATGCGGCGCCAGTCACCCCTTCAACGGGTGCAGCACCTGCTGCACTCGCACCCGGCGCTCAGCCCGCTGATGGTGCTGATCGTGGCCTTCATCGTCTTCACGATCGCTAGCCCCAACTTCGCCGACCCCGGCACGATCTCGATCGTGCTGCAGCAGACCGCGGTGATCGCGGCGCTGGCCATCGGCCAGACCCTGGTCATCCTGACCGCCGGCATCGACCTGGCGGTGGGGGCGATCTGCATCCTGTCCATGCTGCTGATGTCGAAGCTGGCCGTGGAGAACGGCGTGCCCGGGCTCCTCGCGATCGTGATCGGGATCATCTTCGGTACCCTCTGCGGGTTCCTCAACGGTCTCCTGGTCACCCGGCTCAGGCTGCCACCGTTCATCGTCACCCTGGGCACGCTGAGCATCTTCACCGCGATCGGGCTGCTCTACTCCGGCGGCGCCAGCATCGGCCGCACCCAGATGCCGACGATCCTCAACGTGATGGGGTTCCGGTTCCGGGTCGGACCCTTCAACCTGACCATCGGGGTCATCGTGGTCGTCATCCTCGCCCTGGTGGTCGCGTTCGCGTTGAGCCAGACCGCCTGGGGCCGGCACGTGTACGCGGTGGGCGACGACATCGAGGCCGCCCGGTTGGCCGGCATCCAGGTCACCCGCGTGCTGCTCAGTGTCTACACGGTGGCCGGTCTGATCTACGGGTTCACGGCGTGGGTCCTGATCGGCCGGGCCGGGACGGCGAGTCCCAACGCCATCGTCGGGGCCAACTTGGAGACGATCACCGCGGTCGTGATCGGCGGCACCAGCCTGTTCGGTGGCCGCGGCGGGATCATCGGCACCATCCTCGGCGCCCTCATCGTGTACGCGTTCAACAACGGCCTGGCCCTGGCCGGGGTCGACGACCAGCTGCGCGTCCTCTCGATCGGCGTCCTGATCATCGTCGCCGTCTCCATCGACCAGTGGATCCGGAAAGTGAAGGTCTGACCATGAGCACTGCCATCTCAGAGGAGAAGTACCGCGGTCCCGCCGGGGACCTCGCCGACCCGAGCAGCACCGTGCTGTCGGCGCGGGGCCTGATCAAGACCTTCGGCAAGGTCATCGGCCTGGACGGGGTGGACGTCGACCTCCACGCCGGGGAGGTGCTCGCCGTCATCGGGGACAACGGGGCTGGCAAGTCGACCCTAATCAAGGCCCTGACCGGCGCCTTGATCCCGGACGCCGGACAGGTGTTCCTGGAGGGCCGGGAGGTGCACTTCCGGACCCCGCAGGACGCCCGGGCGGCCGGCATCGAGACCGTCTACCAGACGCTCGCGGTGGCGCCGGCCCTCGACATCGCCGCGAACATGTTCCTGGGCCGGGAGCGGCGGCGGAGCGGCATCCTCGGGTCGGTCTTCCGGATGCTCGACAAGAACGGGATGAAGGCCGACGCAGGCACGTCGATGGCCAACCTGGGCATCGCCACGGTGCAGAACATGTCCCAGGCGGTCGAGACGCTGTCGGGCGGTCAGCGGCAGGCGGTCGCGGTGGCCCGGGCGGCCACCTTCGCCCAGAAGTTTGTGGTGCTCGACGAGCCCACGGCCGCGCTGGGGGTGAAGGAGACCGGTCAGGTGCTGAACCTGATCCAGCAGATCAAGGCCAAGGGCATGCCAGTGATCCTGATCAGCCACAACATGCCCAACGTCTTCGAGGTGTCGGACCGGATCCACATCGCCCGCCTGGGTGGGTGCGCCGGCGTGATCACCCCGAAGTCTCACACCCCGACCGAGGCCGTCGCGATCATGACAGGGGCCACCACGCTGGAGCGCGGCTGACCGACACCCTGCCGGGGGTCCGAGCGTGGGTGGTCGCCGAGGCGGCCCCCCCCGCTTGGCGGCCCGGGCCAAGCCGGCGGCCAGGGGGCCCCCAGCAGGGGGGTCGCCGCTGGTGTGGGCGCGCCGCCGGG
>CAXTVE010000282.1:0-4533 GCA_964247485.1 uncultured Propionibacteriaceae bacterium | reverse complement strand
CGACCGTCGCAGCCGACGGTGAGCGCGGCCCGCAGGTGGTGCTCGGCCCCGGTGCGCCGATCCCGGTAGGCCACCCCTGCCACCCGGCCGTCCTCCTCGAGCAGGCGGGTGACCTCGGCCTCGCGCCGCAGCGTGAACGAGGGCTCCTCGGCCGCCGCTGAGGCCAACAGCTCGAGGAAGTCCCACTGGGGCACCATCGCGATGTACCGGTGGGCCCCCGGCAGGCGGCTGAGATCCGCGACCGGAACCGAGACGTCGCCGACGTGCACCGCGAAGCGGTCGACCTGCCGGTGCGGCAGCGCGGCGAACCGCTCCCCCAGCCCGAGCTCGTCCAGCAGGGTCAGGGTCGAGGCATGCACCGTGTCGCCGCGGAAGTCACGCAGGAAGTCGACGTGCTTCTCCAGCACGGTGACCGCCACCCCGGCCCGGGCGAGCAGCAGGCCCAGCACCAGCCCGGCCGGACCGCCCCCGACCACCACGCACCCGGTCTCGTCCGCGGTCCCCACCGCGGCTAGCCCGGCTCCTCGTTGTGGCGCTTGGCGGCCTGGTCGCTGAGCCGGGTGAGCCGATCGACCACCCGCCGCGTACGCCGCGGCAGCTGCTCGCGGGCCTGCCAGCCCTCCAGGGTCTCGCGGCTCTCGTCGGTGCCCGGGTCCTTGGGCAGCAGCCGTACGGACAGGCCGAGCAGGGCCGAGGTCAGGGTCGGGAACAGGGCGTCGAAGCGGGGCGCCAGGACCGCGGCCGGGGTCAGCTGCACCACGGGCCGGCCGGCCAGCACGCCGCGGCCGATCTTGACCGCGGCCCGCTCGGCGTCCATGGACAGCCCCGGCAGCGAGTCGGCGGTGGCGAACCAGGCGAACTCCCGCCCGTGGTTGCCGACGAACCGGGCCCGGATGTGCGAGCCGACGCGCATCAGGCCGGGCTCGACGCAGGTCACCGAGACGCCGGTGCCGGCGAGCTCGTTGCGCAGCCCGCGGGTGAAGCCGACGGCGCCGAACTTGGCGGTGCTGTAGGGCAGCAGGTGCGGCGCGGCGATCCGGCCGCCGATCGAGGTGATCACACCGATCCTACCGCTGCCCCGCTCCCGCATCCGCGGCGCCATGGCCAAGCCGCAGTTGATCGGGCCCCACAGCATCACGTCGACGGCCTCGCGGAAGTGGCCGCGGCTGAAGGCGCTCAGCGGGCCCGCCGAGATGATGCCGGCCACGCAGATCAGCACCTCGATCGGGCCGAGGGTGCGCTCGGTCCGCTCGATCAGGGCCTCGACCTGGTCCTCGTCGGCCACGTCGCAGAACTCCGCGGCCACCCGGGCCCCGTCGGCCCGCAGCTGCTCGGCCGCCCGGTCCAGCTCGTCGCGGTCCTCGGCGGCGATCACCACCCGGTACCCCTGGCGGTCGAGCTCGCGGGCGATCAGGAAGCCCAGCCCGCGGGACGCCCCGACCACTACGGCGACCGGGAACTCCCGCTCCAGCTTGGACTCGCTCGGCGGGACCGGCAGCGTCTCGGGCAACCGCGGACGGCGGCGCGGGTCGGAGGAGCTCAGGGCTTCAGCACCACCTTGAGACAGCCGTCGGTCTTCTTCTGGAACATCTCGTACGCGCCCGGTGCCTCGGCCAGCGGCAGCCGGTGGGTGGCCAGCGACTCCGTGCCGAGCGGGTCGCCGTCGGCCATCAGCACCGGCCAGATGTCGTCGATCCAGCGCTTGACGTGGCACTGGCCCATCCGGACCGTGATGCCGCGGTCGAACATCGTCATCATCGGCATCGGGTCCTGCATCCCGCCGTAGACCCCGCTGATGGAGACCGTGCCGCCCCGGCGCACGCCGTTGAACGCGGTGTAGAGCGCGGCCAGCCGGTCCACCGCCGCCTTCTCGATCAGGGGCTTGGCCAGCACGTCGGGCAGCAGGCCGACGGCCTTCATCGCCGCGGACTGACTGGGCGTGCCGTGCGCCTCCATGCCGACCGCCTCGAGGACGCCGTCGGCCCCGCGGCCACCGGTCAGCTCCAGCAGTGCCGGGGCGACGTCGTCGACGGTCTCCATGTCCACGATCTCGACGCCGCGGGCGGCGGCAGCAGCCAACCGGTCCGCGACCCGGTCCACCCCGATGACGCGGTAGCCGAGGTGCTGGCCGATCCGGGTGGCCAGCTGACCGACGGGGCCGAGGCCCAGGACGGCGAGGGTGCCACCCTCCGGCACATCGGCCCAGGCGACCCCCTGCCAGGCGGTCGGCAGGATGTCGGACAGGTAGAGCACCCGCTCGTCCGGCACCTCCTCGGGCACGACGATCGGGCCGAACTGGGCCTGCGGCACGCGGAGGTACTCGGCCTGGCCGCCGGGCACGGACCCGTAGAGCTCGGTGTAGCCGAACAGGGCGGCGCCGCTGTCCTGGCTGCGGACCTGGGTGGTCTCGCACTGCGCGAACAGCTTGCGCTCGCACATGAAGCAGTGGCCGCAGGAGATGTTGAACGGGATGACCACGCGGTCACCGGGCTTGATGTGGGTGACCTCCGGACCGACCTCGACGACGCGGCCCATCGACTCGTGGCCCAGGACGTCGCCTTGGGCGAGGAAGGGGCCGAGCACGGAGTAGAGGTGCAGGTCCGATCCGCAGATGGCGGTGGAGGTGACCTGGATGACCGCGTCGGTCGGCTCCTCGATCCGTGGGTCGGGAACGTCCTCGACCCGAACCTTCTCCTTGCCCTGCCAGGTGAGTGCCTTCATCCTCTGCTGCGCTCCTTCGGGTGCGGGTTACGTCTTGTCCTATCCCACCTCATCGGGTCTCAATCCCGGGCGGGTGGGGCCCCCTGCCCGCGAGTGTCGGCTGGACCGCCCAAAATCTCCCTCCAGACGCGCTCGGCGGCGTCCGCGCACGCTCAGCGTCGGGCCGCGCCACCCGCCTGGCGGCAGATTTCCGACATCAGTGCTCGAGAACCAGGATGCGCGGGGCGTCCGCGGCGACGATCTCGACCCGGCCGCCGATCGGCCGGGTGGACAGCGGGTTCGTGTGCGCGCCGTCGGCGTTGCCCAGCACGGGAAGCCCGGCGAGCAGCGGCTGCCGGGCGACGATCTGATCGAGCAGCGCGCGGGTCATCCCGCTGACCCGCTGGAAGCGGCCGACCACCAGTCCCCGGAGGCCGGCCGCGCCGGGCTGCTGCAGCAGCGAGGTGAGCAGCCGGGCGAAATCGGCCGGGTGGGACTCGACGTCGTCTTCCAGGACCAGGATCGCCCCCTCGAGCGACGGCCAAGAGGGCGTGCCCTGCAGCAGGTTGAGGGTGCCGAGGTTGCCGCCGACCAGCCGCCCGCTCGCCCGACCGGGGCGGAGGGGCCACCAGCCCTCGCTGGGCTCGACGGTGCGGTCGTCCTGGTCGGCGAACCAGTGTCGTCGGTCCAGCCGGTCGCCGGCTCGATGGCGAACGGCTCGTCACTCAGCACCGCCTGTCCGAACCAGCGCAGGGTGTCGTCGAAGTGGTCGCGCATGCCGAAGCTCGACCAGTGCGGACCGTGGTAGGTGACCAGCCCGGTTCGGGCCAGCGTCGCGTTCTGCAGCGCGGTGATGTCGGAGTAGCCGCAGAACACCTTCGGGTGGGCCGCGATCAGGTCCCAGTCGAGGTGCGGCAGCAGCTCGTTGCTGAGGAAGCCGCCGATCACGGTCAGGATGCCCTGCACCGCCGGGTCCGCGAACGCCGCATGCAGGTCCGCCACCCGCGACGCGACCGGGGACGAGCGGAAGTCGTCCGACTCGTCGACGTGGTCGCCGAAGGTCAGCGTGAGTCCCAGGCCCGAGAACCGCTTCTCAATCAGGGCACTGTGGTCGTGCTCCATGACCAGGACCCGACTGCTCGACGGGGCGATGACCCGGACCGTGTCGCCCGGGCGCAGCTTCGGCGGGTAGAGCGGGGCCGGCGTCACCCGACCACGTCTACTCTCCGCCGACGGCTTCGGCAAACGAGGCGCTGCGCTCCAGCAGCTCCTGCCCGCGCTCGTACGCGGCATCGTTCTCGTAGGTCAGCACGCCGGCGAGCGCCGAACCGGAGCGGTACCACACCGCCCACGCGTCGTCGCCGCCGATGAAGAGCCGGTCGTCGTGCTCCGGCTCCCAGGCCGAGTACTTGAGCGTCCGCTCCCCCAGCTCCGACCAGAAGCCCGGCGCCGTACGCCAGGTGTCCGCACCTCCTGCTGCGACCGTCCCGGCGATCTGGCCGTGGGCCTCCGCGTCACCCCAGTGCTCCACCCGCAGCCGCCGGCCGGCGGCCTCGTTCAGGGCGTACGCGATGTCGCCGACCGCGAAGACGTGCGGGTCGGAGGTCCGCAGCGACGCGTCGGTCACCAGCCCGCCCGACTCCACCGCGAGTCCGGCCCGCTCGCCGAGCTCGACGTTGGGCGCCGCGCCGCCGCCGCAGACCACCGCCGCGGCCGTCACGGGAGAGAGCGCGCGCATCCGACCCGCTCCTCGACCAGCGGCACGGCCGTGACGCGCCCGGCGTCGAACCCCTCGAGCGTCACGTCGATCCGATCGGCGTCGAACCGCACGGG
>CAXTVE010000281.1:0-4581 GCA_964247485.1 uncultured Propionibacteriaceae bacterium | reverse complement strand
CCTGTGGGGCCTCGGCCTGCTCGGGCTGGCCGTCGTGGCCTGGCTGGTGTCCGGAGTGCTGGCGCTGGCCGTCCGCCGGTTCAGCGTCGCGCTGCTGCTGCCTCCGCTGTTGTTCGGGCTGCTGGTCGCGGCGGACCGGACCGATCTGCCGCTGCAGGCCCGGTTCGCCGCCGCCCGGCCGGCGTTCGCGGAGGCCGTCGCCGCCCGGGGCGAGGCCGGCCCGGGGGCGCCCTGTCCGGGCCGGATCGGCGGCTACCGGGTGTCGAGCTGCGTGACCGAGGAGTCGATCACCCGCTTCACCACCGCCGGCGGGTTCCTCGACTCGGTCGGGTTCGCGTACGCGCCGGAGGGGGTGCCGGCCAGCACCGGCGTCGGCGAGGGCGCGGTCGACTACGACCTGCTGACCCGGTACTGGTACACGTTCAGCCAGAGCTGGTAGCGGTCGCTCAGTCCTTGGCCGTCTCGCCCGGCAGGTCGAGCATCCGCTGCAGCGCCGCGAGGGCGTGCTGCTCGGTCTCGGGGTCGACGGTGATCTGGTTGACGACGTGACCGGCGGCCAGGTTCTCCAGCGCCCAGACCAGGTGCGGCAGGTCGATCCGGTTCATCGTCGCGCAGTAGCAGACGTGCTGCTCCAGGAAGGCGATCTCCTGGTCGGGGTGGGCGTTCGCCAGCCGGCGCACCAGGTTGAGCTCGGTGCCGATGGCCCACTTCGACCCCGGCGGCGCCTTCTCCACGGTCTTGATGATGAACTCGGTCGAGCCGACCAGGTCGGACGCGAGCACCACCTCGTGCTGGCACTCGGGGTGCACCAGGACCTGGACCCCGGGCATCCGGGCCCGGACGTCGTCCACCGCCTGCACGCTGAACCGGCCGTGCACGGAGCAGTGGCCGCGCCACAGGATGATCCTCGCCGCCCGCAGCTGTTCGACGCTGAGCCCGCCGTTCACCTGGTGCGGGTCGTAGACGACACAGTCGTCCAGGCTCATCCCCAGCTGCCGCACCGCCGTGTTGCGGCCCAGGTGCTGGTCGGGGAGAAACAGCACCTTTCTCTCCGCCGAGGGGGACGAATCCCCCGAACCCCCGCGCTGCGCGGAGTCGACCCGTCCGTACGCCCAGTCCAGCACCGACTTCGCGTTGGAGGAGGTGCAGACGACCCCGTCGTGCCGGCCGCAGAAGGCCTTGATGTCGGCGGAGGAGTTCATGTAGGTGACCGGGACGGTGACGTCGGCGACCCCGGCGTCGGCCAGCACGTCCCAGCAGTCCTCGACCTGGGCCAGCCGGGCCATGTCGGCCATCGAGCAGCCCGCCGCGAGGTCGGGCAGGATCACCTTCTGCTCCGGTGAGGTCAGGATGTCCGCGGACTCGGCCATGAAGTGCACGCCGCAGAAGACAATGAACTCCGCCTCGGGTCGGGCGGCCGCCTCCCGGGCCAGCTTGAACGAGTCGCCGGTCACGTCGGCGAACTGGATCACCTCGTCGCGCTGGTAGTGGTGGCCGAGCACGAACAGTCGCGATCCCAGCGCGGCCTTGGCCCGTCGCGCCCGCTCGACCAGGGTCGGGTCGGACGCGGGCGGCAGCTCACCCGGGCACTCCACGCCGCGCTCGGACCGCGGGTCGGACTCGCGGCCCAGCACGTACAGCGACAGGGGCGTGCCGGCGGCAGGCGGGGCAGTGCTCATCGCCCCAATCTACTGAGCCCACGCACGCGAGCTCGCTGTCGAGGCGGTCTGTTTCAATGGGCAGATGTCCCTGCCGATCCTGGCTCGGGCTGACGACCTCCACTGTTGGTCCCGAGCACGACCCGGCCTGACCCTGCTCCGGTCCACCAAGGGCAGCCTCGTCGTCAGTCCCGGCTGGCTGGCGTTCGCCACCGGCGGGGGGAACGGTGTGGCCGGAAGAATGCTCTGGGCGGCCGCGGGCGGGATCCCGGGGGCTGTGGGCGTGGCCGTCGGCGTCACCGACCTGGTTCGAACCGCGCGGGGGCGGTGGGGTCAAAGGCGCACCGACCCTGAGGGTGTGCTTCCCGTCGGCCCCGGCAGTTGGGCGGCGCCGATGGAGCTCGTCATCGTGTGCCAGCCGGTACGTCGTCGGTTCTCGCTGTTCTTGAAGGTCACCGTGCAGGCGCCGGGCCTCGACGCTGTTCACTTCGCCTTGACGCGGGAACAGCGCTTCTTCCCGGAGGCCGACCTCTTCGCGTCCCTGGTCGCGGATGGGCGCCCGGCAGGCGGCGCGGATGGCTAGCCGGTGCTCCACACCATAGGGTGCTGAGGTTTCGACAACCCGGCGTACGAAAGGTCGATGCCGTGCGCGTACTGGTGGCCTCGGACATGGTCGGGGCGCTGACCTCCCGCCTGGCCGGGGAGGCCATCGGCTCGGGCTGGGCCCCGGACAACGACGTCCGCGTGCTGCCGGTGGGCGATTCCGGTCTCGGGTTCCTGGACGCGTACGCGGATCTGCTGGCGGCGCCGGTGGCTGCGGCCGCGGACGGCGACCATCTGGTCGCGACCGCCGAGGCGGACGGCACCGCCGTACTGCAGGTCTCCGGCCCGCCGGCGGGCCGGAGACCTGCAGTACGGCGGTGCCGTCCGCCTCGGCGGTCGCGACCAGATGGTCGCCGTCCGCGGCCGCAGCCACCGGCGCCGCCAGCAGATCCGCGTACGCGTCCAGGAACCCGAGACCGGAATCGCCCACCGGCAGCACGCGGACGTCGTTGTCCGGGGCCCAGCCCGAGCCGATGGCCTCCCCGGCCAGGCGGGAGGTCAGCGCCCCGACCATGTCCGAGGCCACCAGTACGCGCACGGCATCGACCTTTCGTACGCCGGGTTGTCGAAACCTCAGCACCCTATGGTGTGGAGCACCGGCTAGCCATCCGCGCCGCCTGCCGGGCGCCCATCCGCGACCAGGGACGCGAAGAGGTCGGCCTCCGGGAAGAAGCGCTGTTCCCGCGTCAAGGCGAAGTGAACAGCGTCGAGGCCCGGCGCCTGCACGGTGACCTTCAAGAACAGCGAGAACCGACGACGTACCGGCTGGCACACGATGACGAGCTCCATCGGCGCCGCCCAACTGCCGGGGCCGACGGGAAGCACACCCTCAGGGTCGGTGCGCCTTTGACCCCACCGCCCCCGCGCGGTTCGAACCAGGTCGGTGACGCCGACGGCCACGCCCACAGCCCCCGGGATCCCGCCCGCGGCCGCCCAGAGCATTCTTCCGGCCACACCGTTCCCCCCGCCGGTGGCGAACGCCAGCCAGCCGGGACTGACGACGAGGCTGCCCTTGGTGGACCGGAGCAGGGTCAGGCCGGGTCGTGCTCGGGACCAACAGTGGAGGTCGTCAGCCCGAGCCAGGATCGGCAGGGACATCTGCCCATTGAAACAGACCGCCTCGACAGCGAGCTCGCGTGCGTGGGCTCAGTAGATTGGGGCGATGAGCACTGCCCCGCCTGCCGCCGGCACGCCCCTGTCGCTGTACGTGCTGGGCCGCGAGTCCGACCCGCGGTCCGAGCGCGGCGTGGAGTGCCCGGGTGAGCTGCCGCCCGCGTCCGACCCGACCCTGGTCGAGCGGGCGCGACGGGCCAAGGCCGCGCTGGGATCGCGACTGTTCGTGCTCGGCCACCACTACCAGCGCGACGAGGTGATCCAGTTCGCCGACGTGACCGGCGACTCGTTCAAGCTGGCCCGGGAGGCGGCCGCCCGACCCGAGGCGGAGTTCATTGTCTTCTGCGGCGTGCACTTCATGGCCGAGTCCGCGGACATCCTGACCTCACCGGAGCAGAAGGTGATCCTGCCCGACCTCGCGGCGGGCTGCTCGATGGCCGACATGGCCCGGCTGGCCCAGGTCGAGGACTGCTGGGACGTGCTGGCCGACGCCGGGGTCGCCGACGTCACCGTCCCGGTCACCTACATGAACTCCTCCGCCGACATCAAGGCCTTCTGCGGCCGGCACGACGGGGTCGTCTGCACCTCCTCCAACGCGAAGTCGGTGCTGGACTGGGCGTACGGACGGGTCGACTCCGCGCAGCGCGGGGGTTCGGGGGATTCGTCCCCCTCGGCGGAGAGAAAGGTGCTGTTTCTCCCCGACCAGCACCTGGGCCGCAACACGGCGGTGCGGCAGCTGGGGATGAGCCTGGACGACTGTGTCGTCTACGACCCGCACCAGGTGAACGGCGGGCTCAGCGTCGAACAGCTGCGGGCGGCGAGGATCATCCTGTGGCGCGGCCACTGCTCCGTGCACGGCCGGTTCAGCGTGCAGGCGGTGGACGACGTCCGGGCCCGGATGCCCGGGGTCCAGGTCCTGGTGCACCCCGAGTGCCAGCACGAGGTGGTGCTCGCGTCCGACCTGGTCGGCTCGACCGAGTTCATCATCAAGACCGTGGAGAAGGCGCCGCCGGGGTCGAAGTGGGCCATCGGCACCGAGCTCAACCTGGTGCGCCGGCTGGCGAACGCCCACCCCGACCAGGAGATCGCCTTCCTGGAGCAGCACGTCTGCTACTGCGCGACGATGAACCGGATCGACCTGCCGCACCTGGTCTGGGCGCTGGAGAACCTGGCCGCCGGTCACGTCGTCAACCAGATCACCGTCGAC
>CAXTVE010000280.1:0-4600 GCA_964247485.1 uncultured Propionibacteriaceae bacterium | reverse complement strand
GCAGGCCCCGGGCCCACCAGTAGGTGAACAGCGGCGCTGCCAGCCGGACGACCGTCGCCGCGTCGTCGTCGGCCACGGCCCGCCGCGCAGCGTGGCGGAGGTCCTCGAGCTGGGCGTCGACGCGGGCCGACCAGCGTTGGTTGTCCGGACCGGTCAGCGCGCGGCCGGCCACCTCGGCGAACTGCAGCAGGGCCACGCCGAGCCGGTCCAGCGTCGCTTCCCGCTCCCCGCTCGCGGCCAGCCGCTCAAGCGCGAAGCTGCGGACGGCGCTCAGCATCCCGAAGCGCAGTTCCTCAGGGTCGGACTCGTCCAGCGTGACCAGGCTCTCCCCCACGAGCGTGGACAGGGTGTCCACTACGTCGAGGTCGTCGGAGGCGGCGCCGACGACCTCCGCGGACTCCAGCGTCCAGGTGTCGGCGAAGACCGAGAGCCGCGCCAGCAGGGTTCGCTGCTGCTCGCCGAGCAGGCTGTGGCTCCACTCGATGGTGTCGCGCAGGGTCCGCTGCCGCGATGGCAGGTCGACCACGTCAGTGCCCAGGTCCAGCGAGCGCTCGAGCCGGTCGGACAGCCGCCGCAGCAACGTGGCCGGGGTGAGCACCCGGAGCTGGGCAGCCGCCAGCTCGAGGGCGAGCGGTATCCCGTCGAGGAGTCGGCACAGCTCGGCGACGACGGGCGCGTTGACCGGGGTCAGGGCGAAGCCGGGCCGGACGCGTCGCGCGCGGGCGACGAACAGGGTCACGGCTGGATAGCCCGACACGGTCTCGAGCAGCTCCTGCTCCGCCGGCCCGGGCGTCGCGAGCGGGGGCAGGGCTACCGGGTACTCGCCGCGCAGGCCGAGCACCGAGCGGCTGGTGACGAGCACTGTCAGCTCGGGGCAGCCCTGCAGCAGCCGCGCGAGGTCGGGGCCGGCGCCCAGCACCTGCTCGACGTTGTCCAGGACCAGCAGCATCCGGTGTCCGGCCACGCGGTCGACCAGCAGCTCGACCAGCCCACGACTGCTCTCCGACCGGACGCCGAGGGCGGCGGCGATCGCCCCGATCACCCGGTCCGGCTCGCTCAGCGGTGCGCAGTCGATGAACCAGACCCCTTCGGCCGGACCGTCTCCGGTGCTGGCGGCTCGAGCGACCTCCAGGGCGACGCGGGTCTTGCCGACGCCGCCCGGTCCGACGAGCGACACCAGCCGGACCGTGGGGTCGCCGACCAGCCCTAGCACGTTGCGGACCTCGACCTCCCGGCCGACCAGGGGGGTCGGCGGGACCGGGAGCCGCCCCGGCCGGAGGTCGTGGTCGCCCGCGCGGCTGATCGCGAACCGCTCGGTCAGCAGCACGGCGAGGTCGTCGGCCAGCAGCTCGGCCAGCTCGTCTGCGGTCCGGAAGCGCCGGTAGGAGGCGCGGTCGTCCCGCTCGATCCGGGCCAGCAGCTCCTGCAGCCGCGGCTCGCGCTCGGCGCCGCTCTTGAGGTAGATCAGCTTGGGCCGGTCGCCGGAGAGCAGGTACTCGTCCTCCAGCCCGGACACCTCCTCGCCGGGCGCGACCCAGCCGTAGCTGGCGGCGTAGATGCCGACGAACACGTCGCTCTGGGCCAGGTAGGCACGGTAGAGATCGCGGGGCGGGTATGGCCGGGCGCCGAGCTCGAACATCACGGGGGTGAGGTGTTGGGCGCTCACCGCCCGCCGCACGGCCGCGCGCTCGTCGGCCAGCTCGCGCAGCGTGGAGGACACGAAGACCCGCAGCCGCCGGTCTGGGGTCTGGATGAACGGCTCGGCGGCTGGCCGGATAAGAGTGGAGCTGGTCACGTACTCCGACGCTAGGTCGCGGTGGCCGGCCCGCCCATCAGTCAGGTGACTGCACCTCCGCCCGCGCCACCCGGCCGCACGGCGCGCCCGGTGCACCCCGCGGGGTGGTCGCGGTGCAGTCATCCGACTGATGGCTGGCCGGTCTGCCCAGACCTAGGTTCGTCGGCGTTCCTGATCATCCACCCAGAAAGACGCATCACCATGCCTCCCGCCGTCGACGTACTCACCCGTCCAGACGCCTTCACCGCCCGACTGGCCGAGCTCACCTCCGGTACCGGTCCAAGCAGCCGGGTGCTCCGGCCCGCCGATCCGGACTTCGACATCGCACGCACGCCGTGGCAGCTCAGCACCGACCAGCGCCCCGCCGCGGTCGTCCAGGCCGCCTCTGCCGCCGACGTGGTCGCCACCGTCCGCGCCGCCGCGGCCGTCGGCCTCCGGGTCGCCCCACAGACCACCGGCCACAACGCCGGTCCCCTCGGCCCGCTCGACGACACGGTGCTGTTGCGGACCGAGCAGCTCCGCGGCGTCACGATCGACCCCGTCCGCCGGGTCGCCAGGGTCGAGGCCGGGGTGGTGTGGGGCGAGGTCACGGCCGCCGCCGCGGCCGCGGGGCGGGTCGCGCTGGCGGGCAGCTCCGCAGGCGTCGGCGTGGTTGGCTACACCTTGGGCGGTGGGCTGTCCTGGCTCGCCCGCCGCCACGGGCTGGCGGCCAACCAGGTGGTCGCGGCCGAGCTGGTGAGCGCCGACGGCGAGCTGCGCAGGGTGGACGCCGACCACCACCCCGACCTGTTCTGGGCTGTGCGCGGCAGCGGCGGCAACGTGGGAATCGTCACCGCCCTGGAGTTCCGGCTGTTCCCCCTCGTCGAGGTGTACGCCGGGGCGCTGTTCTGGCCGATCGAGCGGGCCGCGGAGGTGCTGCACACCTGGCGGGCCCTGCTGCCCGCCCTGCCCGACGAGATCACCTCGGTCGGCCGGCTGCTCAGGCTACCGCCGCTGCCGGAGCTCCCGGAGCCGTTCCGCGGCCGGTCCTTCGTGGTGGTCGAGCTCGCCTCGCTGCTGGACGCCGCCGAGACCGAGGCCCTGATCGCCCCTCTGCAGGACCTGGCCCCGATGCTAGTCACCCTGGACGCGATCCCGCCGGCCCGGCTGGCCGAGCTGCACATGGATCCGCCCCTGCCCACGCCGGCCACCGGGGACGGCCAGACGCTCCGCGAGCTGACGGGCGAGGCGCTCGACGCGCTTCTTGGCGCCGTCGGTCCCGGAGCCCCGACGTCGTTCCTGTCCGTGGAGCTGCGGCACCTCGGTGGCGCGCTCGTCCCCAACCCCACCGCCGGCGGAGCCGTCACCGGACTCATCGGCGCAGCGCTGCTCTACGCGGTCGCCGTCACCCCGGACGCCGCTGCGGTGACCCGGGTCGAGACCGAGCTCGACGCCCTGGCGGCCACCGTCGCACCCTGGGCGGCCGAGGTGATGTACCGCAACTTCGCCGAGCGCCCGCGTACGCCGGACGCGTTCCACGACGGGCCCACCCTGGCGCGGCTCCGGGCCCTCCGGGCCGACTACGACCCGCAGGGCACGATCCGGAGCAACCACTCCGTCTGAGGTCCTCCCGGCCCCGACGGGTCGGCCCGGCCCACCCGTCGCCCCGGGCCATAGGGTGACCGGAGGATGGCAGTCACCGGGACCTCTGCGCGCGGGGCCGAGGAGCCACTCTTCGGTCGCGCGCAGGAGCTTGCCCAGGTGCACGGTCTGCTGGCCGACCTGCCTGACCACGGAGCCGCCCTGCTGGTCCGGGGGGAGCCGGGCATCGGCAAGTCGGTGCTGCTGGCCGCGGCCGAGCGACGGGCCCGGGCCACCGGCCTGAGGGTGCTCCGGACCACCGGCGTCCAGTCGGAGGCGGAACTCCCGTTCGCCGGCCTGCACCAGCTGCTCATGCCGCTCCTCGACGGTGCCGACGTGCTGCCCGCCCCGCAGCGCGCCGCCCTGCTGGCGGCGTTCGGCATGGTGTCCAGCACCGACCCGGCCAACCCGTTGCTGATCGGGCTGGCGGTGCTGGAGCTGCTTGCCGACGCCGCCGAGCGGGCTCCGGTGCTCGCCGTGGCCGACGACGCCCAGTGGCTCGACCGCTCGACTGCCGCGGTGCTGGGGTTCGTCGCCCGCCGGGTCGAGCATGAGCCGATCGGCCTGCTGCTGGCCGTCCGGGATGGCGAGGTCGATCCGTTCGCCGCACAGGTGCTGCCCGAGCTGCGGCTGCGGGGGATCCCCGACGAGGCCGCGGCAGCCTTGCTGACTGCGCACCGCCAGGCGCTGGCCGGCCCGGTGCAGGCGTCGTTGATCCGCGAGGCGGCGGGCAACCCCCTCGCCCTGGTCGAGCTGCCGGTGCCGCTGAGCGCCGACGAGCTGGGCGGCCGGACGGCCCTGCCCGCCCGGCTGCCGCTGACCGCCCGCCTGGAGCGTGCGTTCTCGGCTCAGGTACGGGTCCTGCCGGTGGCGACGCAGGACCGCCTGCTGCTGGCGGCGCTGGGTGACGACGCCGGCTCGCTGACCGAGACTCTCGCCGCGGCCCGGCGGCTGAGTGAGCTGACCGGGTCCACCGACCCGGTGCCGAGACGCGGGGACGACGATCTCGACCCCGCGGTCGGGGCGGGCCTGGTCCGGATCGAGCAGGACCGGGTCGAGTTCCGCCACCCCCTGGTCCGGTCCGCGGTCTACCAGGCCGCCGGGCCCAGCGCTCGGCGCGCCGCCCACCGGGCACTGGCCGCCGTGCTCGGCGGGGTGCTCGGCACCGTCGTCGCGGGCACGCTG
>CAXTVE010000279.1:0-4624 GCA_964247485.1 uncultured Propionibacteriaceae bacterium | reverse complement strand
GCGAGCAGGGCTGCGTAGCGGGTCATCCGGCGGGCGTGGGGGCGACCCCCCGCCAACCCCCCGCCAAGCGCTGTGCACCGTGAGGGGGGACGACCCCCCTCCAACCCCCCGACAAGCGCTGTGCACCGCCGGCAACGGCCGGAAGCACCACCACGACGTCCCCGTCCGCCGTCGGTGCGCTCAGCCCGCCGCTGAAGCGGACGTCCTCGTCGTTGACGTAGACGTTGACGAAGCGGCGCAGGCCGTCGGACTCGACCAGCCGGTCCTTGAGCCCCGGGTTGCGGGAGTCGATGTCGTCGATCACCGCCGACAGCGTCTCGCCGGCCCCCTCGACCGCCTTGGCCCCGTTCGTGAACGTACGCAGGATCGTCGGGATCCGTACCTCTACCGCCATGCACCGTCTCCTGAGTTCGCGTCCTACCCGCTAGGGCAACGACCGCCCCGCGGGGCCTATTCCGTGACCTCGAGGTCCTCCTCGGTCACGGTGCCGTCGATGATCCGGAAGGACCTGATGCTGACCGGGCCGTCTGCGTCGGCCGACTCGGCGGTGGACACCAGGACGTAGTGGGCCTGCGGCTCCGCGGCCAACGAGACGTCCGTACGCGAGGGGTACGCCTCGGTGGCCGTGTGGGAGTGGTAGACCACCACGATCTCCTCCCCCGCCGCGTCCATCTCCTGGTAGAGCCTGAGCTGCTCGACCGGGTCGAAGCGGAAGAAGGTGGGCGAGCGGTCGGCGTTGGTCATGGCCAGGAAGCGCGCGGCACGGTCGCTGCCCTCGGGGCCCACGATCACCCCGCAGGCCTCGTCGGGATGGTCCTTGCGCGCGTGGGCGATGATCGCGTCCACGTGCTCCCGGCTGATCGTCAGCACGCCGGCCAGGCTAGCCGCCCGCCGCCGGTGCCACCGCCCGAGCCTGCCCGGCGAGATCCACCTCGATTTGGCACAGGTTCCTGCCGCTCACCACAGGTTGCAAGCTGTGGTGTGTGGCCGAAACCAATGCCGGCATAGGTTTAGGCCCGCCGGCGGCCAGGCCCGCGCGCGTCAGGACGGGGCCGGGGCGATCTCCAGGCGCTCCAGCAAGAAGAGGAAGGCCTCGGCGAAGGGCCGGTCGGCCACCTCGTGCCGGATCTCGGCCCAGTCCAGCTGCTCCCGGACGGCCCGGAACGCGGGCAGCATCGCACCGAAGTCGCCGTAGTTCTCCGACAGCGAGCACAGCTTGGCGACCATGATCGGGGTCGGTGGCAGCACCGGGATCCGCAGGCCGAGCACCTCGGTCTCCTCCGCCCGGGCGACCAGCTCGGGGACCACGGTGACGCCGCGCAGCTTGTGCAGCACGTCGACCAGGCTGTCGCCCCACCAGGCCTTGAACAGCCAGTCCTCCGGCGGCCGCTCGACCCGGAAGCCGCCTGCCTCGAGGCTGCGGGCCGCGAGCTCCACGTTCTGCTCGGCCACGACCAGGTCGACGTCGTGCACCGGCTCCGGCGCCCCCCGCACCCACAGCGCGTAGCCGCCGCCAAGAGCGAACGGGACCCCGTCAGCCTTGAGGGCGGCGCTGGAGTGCTTGAGGGCCATGCGGAGCTCGGAATCCTCCGGCTCGTCGGCCGCCGGTGCGGTAGCGATGCTGGATACGTTACTTCCATGCGGCTGGCCACCTTCAACCTGCTGCACGGCCGGTCGACCAGCGACCAGCGCGTGGACCTCGACCGGCTGGCGTCCGCCGTCCGCACGCTCGATCCGGACATCCTGGCCGTGCAGGAGGTGGACCGGGACCAGCCGCGCTCGCACCTGGCCGACCTGACCGCGGTCTGCGCCGACGCGATGGGGGCGGTCACCCACCGCTTCGCGGCCGCCCTGTCGGGTACGCCCGGCGCCACCTGGATGGCGGCGACCGAGGACGACGTGCCGGGCACCGCGGCGTACGGCGTCGCTCTGCTGTCCCGCTACCCCGCCCGGTCCTGGCGGGTGCGCCGGCTGCCGCGGATCCCGTTCCGGTTCCCGCTCTACCTGCCGCGCCCGCGCAAGGTGATCGTGGTGAACGAGGAACCGCGGGCTGTGGTCATCGGACAGCTGGACACCCCCGCCGGCCCGCTGACGGTCGCCAACACCCACCTGTCCTACGTGCCCGGCTGGGCCCAGTGGCAGCTCGGCCAGATCCGTCGCGACCTGATCAGCGTCGACGGACCGGCCGTGGTGATGGGTGACCTCAACATGCCCGGCCGGCTGCCGTCGGTGGTCACCGGCTACAGGGCGCTGGCCCGGCACCTCACCTTCCCGGCCGACGACCCCGACAGCCAGCTGGACCACATCCTGCTCCGCGGCCGGCTCGGCCGGGTCGTCGGGAGCGACGCGCCCCGGCTCCCGCTGTCCGACCACCGGGCCCTGGTGGTCGACCTGGACGTGCCTTATGCCCGGCGCCCCGACTGACCAGGCCGTGGTGCGCCGTGTCCCTGGCTGACCTAGGTGACGTCCGGGCGAACGCTCAGGGGGTACCGGGCTGACATGACCTTCACGATCCGTTCCGCCCGACCGGAGGAGTACGCCGCCGTCGGGGCGCTGACCGCGGAGGCGTACCGGGCGGACGGCCTGCTGGACGCCGACGACGACCACCCGGTGAACCCCGCGTACGAGGGAAGGCTTCTCGACGCCGCCGCGCGGGCCCGGGAGGCCGAGCTGTGGGTGGCGGCGGAGCCCGACGGCGCGATCCTGGGCACGGTCACCTGGTGCCCGCCCGGCTCCCCGTGGCGCGAGCTGTCCCGCGCGGCGCACCAGGCCGAGTTCCGGATGTTGGCGGTGGCCCCAGCCGGCCGACGGCGCGGACTGGCCCGGGCCCTGGTGCAGGCCTGCTTGGTCCGGGCCCGCCGGGACAAGATGACCGAGGTGGTCATCTGGTCCCACCCGCGGATGCTCGGCGCCCACGCCCTCTACACCCGGCTGGGCTTCGAGCGCGCCCAGGACCTGGATGGCAGCCCGGTCCCCGGCGTCTTCCTCTGGGGCTTCCGGATCGGGCTCGCTCCCTAGGAGCGCGAACTGCCGTTGGCGGGCACGTCGGCGGGCCTCGCCGCGGCCCGACCTGACGCGTCCCGGCCGCGTGATCACCCGGAGGTGGCGTCCAGGTGCTGGAGCAGGTCGTGGGCGGCCAGCTCGATCGCCTTGTGCCGCCACTCCGACGCGCGGTAGACGCAGGCGATCAGGGCGGTGCGGTGGACCCGGCGCAGATCGCCGTAGACGAAGGCGAAGCGGGCCTTGGTCTCGTCCGTCGCACCCTCGGTCAGGCCGAGGTGCCACGCGGCGTACTCCTCCCAGGAGTGCCGGTCCAGATACGCGTTCTGGGCCTCAGCGTTCGGCTGCACCCCGCCCCAATCGCTGTCCAGCACGTACTGCCGCGCGTCGATCAGCTCGCGGCAGCGGGCCACCGCCGCGTCATTCACCGTGTAGCTGGCCATGAGTACCTCCCCTGCTCGTGTCGTGTGGCGACGGGGGCGACCGCTCGAACCCCCGAAAGCGATCAGAGAGCGTTGACCATCGTCTCCTGCGCGAACCCGAGCCAGTCGTAGACGCTGACCATGAAGATCCGCGGATCGTCGTCGGGCAGGTCGTTCAGCTCCTCGGCCGTCTCGGCGTCAGCGATACCCAGCCGGGTCGCCACCGCCAGCCGCACGCTGGTCAGGGTGCGCAGCCAGGCGTCGACCTCGTCGCGGGGGATCTTCAGGTCCTGGGCCTCGGTGGCCCCGAGCCGCTCCAGCACCACCTGCGCCTCCGCCACCTTCTGCGACCGCAGCTCGCGTTCAGTGAACCGGCGGAAGTCCGAGGCGGCCGCGGCGTCGTGCGGGTAGGCGGTCGGGAAGAGCCGTTTGAGCACCGGGTCGTCCAGCGCCTCCGGCTCGTCCTGGTCGACCTGGAGGTCGGCGACCAGCGCATCGAACGGATCGCTCGACACCGGCGCGGCCGGGAACCCGGCCGGTTCGCCATCGGACACCAGCTCGACGAGCTGCCGCACCAGGGACGAGAGCAGCTCCACCTCGTACGCGCTGAGCTGGGTCGTGATCATCCCGCGGCGGCGGGCGAACTTCCTCACGCTGCCCCCGTTGTCATGCGTCAGCCTTGTCCATGGTGGCCCACAGGCCGTAGCCGTGCATCGCGGTCACGTCGCGCTCCATCGCCTCGCGGCTGCCGTCGGAGACGACCGCCTTGCCGTCCTGGTGCACCTGCAGCATCAGCTTCTCGGCCTTGGTCTTCGAGTAGTGGAAGTAGTCGACGAAGACGTGGGTGACGTAGGACATCAAGTTGACCGGGTCGTCCCAGACGATCGTCACCCACGGGGTATCCGCGAGGATCTGCTCGACCGGGCGCTCCTCGACGGCTGTGCCACCCGCGGGCACGACCGTCTCCGTCCCAGACATAACTGCCATTGTTGCAAGACCTACCCAGGGGGACGACCCCCTGGAACCCCCGCGCGGCGTGCCAGCCTGGATCCGCCGGAGAAGCCACGCCGCAAGACCTACCCAGGGGGACGACCCCCTGGAACCCCCGCGCGGCGTGCCAGCCTGGATCCGCCGGAGAAGCCACGCCGCAAGACCTACCCAGGGGGACGACCCCCTGGAACCCCCGCGCGGCGTGCCAGCCT
>CAXTVE010000278.1:0-4643 GCA_964247485.1 uncultured Propionibacteriaceae bacterium | reverse complement strand
CTCGAACCCCCGGCCTCCTGTTTGTAAGACAGACGCTCTAACCAGCTGAGCTATGCTCCCGCACCCGACGGCCGCGCGTCGGGCAGCCGCCCACTTTATACGAACCGGGCAGCACCCGGGACGGCCCGGCGCGGGGTGAGGCGCCGCGGACGGCATCTGGGTTAGGTTGGCGGCGATGCTGAACAAGAACCTCGCTGCGGCCCTCGGCGCGCTGACCGGCCTGGTCAGCCTGGCGGCCATGGTCCGCCTCGTCACCGGGGCGTTCGACGGCGGCCTGTCGATGTTCGCGTGGGTGATCACGCTGCTGGCCATGGTGCCGTGGGTCGCCTATGCGACGGTGCGGGCCTCGCACGGCCGGCTCACCCCGCGCGACGCGCTGGTGGTGCTGGCGCTCGACGCCATCGGCGTGCTGACGGTCTGGATGTTCGTGCTCGGTCCGGTGGTCGCCCTGATCTGCTCCCTCGGGGCGTTCGCGGTGATCTGGGTGCGGGACTGGCCCGAGCGAAGGCCCCGCGGCGAGGACCGGTTCGTCCGCATCGAGGAGCTCACGGCCGACGAGCGCGACTGAGGGCCTGACGCCTGGTCCGCAGGTCGGCGAGCCGGAGCGCGCTGAGGGTCTGAGCGACCGGCAGTAGAGTGGACGGCTGTGGCTGGACCTGACTTCGCGACCGCACTGTCCGACCTCGATCAATCCCTCCGCTCGATCGAGGCGGTCATCGATCCCGGGCGCCTCCAGGCCGAGATCGCCGAGCTGGAGCAGGCGGTCAGTGCGCCGGACCTGTGGGACGACCCGGACCACGCCCAGACGGTCACCTCCAAGCTGTCCGTGCTGCAGTCCGACGTCGACCGCGTCGCCAGCCTGCGCTCCCGGGTGGACGACCTGGCCATCATGGTCGAGCTGGCCGAGGACGAGGCCGATGTCACGGCGCTGGCCGAGGCGGAGACCGAGCTCGCCTCGCTGCAGCAGGCGGTCGAGGCGCTCGAGGTCCGCACCCTGCTGTCCGGGGAGTACGACGAGCGCGAGGCGCTGGTGACGATCCGCTCCGAGGCGGGTGGCATCGACGCCGCCGACTTCGCCGCCATGCTGCTGCGGATGTACCTGCGCTGGGCGGAGCGGCACCGCTTCTCGACCGAGGTCTACGACACCTCCTACGCGGAGGAGGCGGGCATCAAGTCCGCAACGTTCCAGGTCAAGGCACCCTTCGCCTACGGCACGCTGTCGGTCGAGCAAGGCACCCACCGGCTGGTCCGGATCTCCCCGTTCGACAACCAGGGCCGTCGGCAGACGTCGTTCGCCGGGGTCGAGGTGCTGCCGGTGACCGAGTCCACCGACCACATCGACATCCCCGAGGCGGACCTGCGGGTGGACGTGTTCCGCTCCTCGGGCCCGGGCGGGCAGAGCGTCAACACCACCGACTCCGCGGTCCGGCTCACGCACCTGCCGACCGGGATCGTCGTGTCCTGCCAGAACGAGAAGTCCCAGCTGCAGAACAAGGTCGCGGCGCTCAAGGTGCTGCAGTCCCGGCTGCTGGAGAAGGCCCGGCACGACCGTGAGGCCGAGATGAACGCGTTGAAGAGCGACGGCGGCAACAGCTGGGGCTCGCAGATGCGCTCCTACGTGCTGCACCCCTACCAGATGGTCAAGGACCTGCGCACGGACTACGAGACCTCCTCGCCCGACGCGGTCTTCGACGGCGACATCGACGGCTTCATCGAGTCCGGGATCCGGTGGCGCCGGACCGCGGAGCCGGCGTAGGCGTCAGGGTCGCCCGTCGCGCCGATCCTGGTATCCGGCCAGACCTCACTTAGACTCGTCCTCGGCCGTCCGGCGTACGCGCTCGTGACGTCGGAGCCCCCTAGCCGGCCACACCCGCACCGTGATCCGTTTCGAGAGCGTCACCAAGACCTACGACGGCCAGCGCCGCTCAGCGCTGGACGACGTCAACGTCGACATCGACAAGGGTGAGTTCGTCTTCCTGGTCGGGACGTCGGGATCGGGCAAGTCGACGTTCCTGCGGCTGATCCTGCGGGAGCAGCGGCCGACCAAGGGCCGGGTCTACGTCGCCGGCCGCGAGCTGAACAAGCTGCACAGCTGGAAGATCCCGGCGATGCGCCGCCAGATCGGCACGGTGTTCCAGGATTTCCGGCTGCTGCCCAACAAGACCGTCACCGAGAACGTGGCCTTCGCGCTCCAGGTCATCGGCAAGCCCGCGTCGGTGATCCGCCGGGTGGTCCCCGAGGTGCTGGAGCTGGTCGGGCTGGAGGGCAAGGGCGGCCGGCTGCCCGAGGAGCTGTCCGGCGGCGAGCAGCAGCGGGTGGCGATCGCCCGGGCGTTCGTGAACCGGCCGATGATCCTGATCGCCGACGAGCCGACCGGGAACCTCGACCCGGCGACCAGCGTCGGCATCATGAAGCTGCTGGACCGCATCAACCGAGCCGACACGACCGTGCTGATGGCCACCCACGACTCGACCATCGTCGACCAGATGCGCAAGCGGGTCATCGAGCTCGACAACGGCGAGGTGGTCCGCGACCAGAGCCGGGGCGTCTACGGGTACCAGTAGCCGCCTGTCGTTCGTCACGACCGCCCCCATCCCGTCGTAACCCGAGGAAGTTGTCATGCGTTTCCGCCACATCCTGTCCGAGACCGGTGCCGGGCTGCGTCAGAACCTGACCATGACCCTGGCCGTGATCATGACCATGTGGGTGTCGCTGTCGCTGTTCGGCGCCGGCGTGCTGGCGAGCCAGCAGGTGGACCTGATGAAGGGCCGCTGGTACGACAAGATCGAGATCTCGATCTTCCTCTGCACGGCCGACACCCGCGGCGACCAGTGCGACCCCGGCCAGGACGTCACCCAGGCGCAGAAGGACACCGTCCGCAAGACGCTGGAGAGCAACCCCGAGGTCGCGGCCGACGGGATCTACTTCGAGACCAAGGCCGAAGCCTGGGCGGAGTTCCAGCGGGCGTACGAGGGCAGCCCGATCCAGGACTCGCTCGAGATCAACCAGATGCAGGAGTCGTTCCGGGTCAAGCTGAAGAACCCGGAGGAGTACCAGGGTGTGGTCAGCTCGGTGGTCGGGCTCAAGGGCGTGCAGAAGGTCCAGGACCTGCGCCAGCTGCTGGACCCGTTCTTCCGCGCGCTGAACGTGCTGCAGTGGTCGACCGCCGGTGCGTCGATCCTGCTGCTCGTCGCCTCCGCCCTGCAGATCGGCAACACCATCCGGCTGGCCACCTTCGCCCGGCGCCGCGAGATCGGCATCATGCGGCTGGTCGGGGCGAGCAACTTCTACATCACCGTCCCGTTCCTGCTCGAGGCGGTGATCTCTGCCCTGATCGGCGTCGCGCTCGCCTGTGGCACCCTCGGGCTGGCTGTCTACTTCTGGATCATCCGGGGCGTACGCGAGACGCTGACCTTCGTCACCTGGGTCGGTTGGCGACAGACCGGTCTGACGATGCTCGCGATGCTGGCCGTCGGGATCGTGCTGGCGGTCGTACCCACCCTGGTGACCACCCGCCGATACCTGCGCGTGTAGTGACGGACCCTCGACCTCTGGGTGAGAGTTGAGTCACAAATAGCACATCTGTCACAGCCATAACGCGAGTCATGCTTGCCAGCCGTCGCCACGGCGTGCCTATCATGCGCAAGCCTGGTGCGACCGAGGGGGCCACGGACGACCGGCGGCCGCCCCGGCGTACGCTCCCGGACCCTCGGTCGCCGATCTTCTCCGTTCCCGCGGTGCACCGGCACCGACAACCGAACATGGGATGGGGAAAGCTGTGGTTCCGGATCTTCCCTACGACCGCTTGGTCGTTCCGGACGACAGCGAAGCACCGAAGAGTCGCTTCGCCGGACTGGTCCAGGCACGGGGTAACAGGACCGGGTCCGCGTCCTTGGGTACAACCGAATATCGAGCCCGCAGAGCCCGCGTACGGCGCGTACGTCGTGGGCTGCTGGTCGGGCTCACGGTCACGCTGGCCTCGGCCGTGTGGCTGACGCTGCTCACCCCGGCCGGGCAGGCTGACGACCTGGCCGACCGGCGCAAGCAGATCAGCCGACAGATCAGCCAGACCAAGCATGACTTGACCGAGTCCTCCGCCGCCCTCCGGAAGGCGGGCGTCGAGGTGGCGCGGACCCAGGGCCGGCTCGACGTGGCCGAGGCCAAGCTGCGCAAGACCCAGAGTGAGCTCGCGGTGGCCAAGTCCAAGGACACGGCCGCCGCCGCGAGGCTGCGCAAGGCGCAGGACGACCTGCGCAAGGCGAAGGCGGCGGTCCGGGCGGGACAGCGGGAGCTGGAGGCCCAGCAGGCGATGGCCGGCCGGGTGGTCCGCGACCAGTACCAGCAGCAGTCCAGCCTGATGCCGATCGCCCTGCTGGTCGGGGTCAGCTCGCCGGAGGACCTGCAGACCCGGCTCCAGTGGTCCACCACGATGTTCGACACCACGCAGGCCGAGATCGTCGAGCTGACCCGGATCCAGCGCAAGCTGGAGGCCGCCAAGGCCAGGCAGGCCGCGCTGGAGAAGCAGGTGGCCGAGGAGCGCAAGGAGGCGGCGGCCAACCTGCGGCTCCGCCGAGCGCTCGAGGCCCGGGCGGCCGACGAGCAGGCCGGTGTGGCGGCGCTGCTGGAGCAGCGTCGGTCACAGC
>CAXTVE010000277.1:0-4670 GCA_964247485.1 uncultured Propionibacteriaceae bacterium | reverse complement strand
GCTGGACGGCGGGCCCGACCGGCTTGAGATCCAGGTCGGGACCCACGACGAACTCCTCGATCTGCCGCCAGTCGATCGCGATGCCGGAGTTGCAGCCCGGGCAGCCGAACCTGCCGAAGACGCTGGCCTGGACCTTCTGGAACGACTCGAGGTTGCCGAGGATCTCCGGCGGGACGTGCACCGTCACCTGTCGGGGCGGGAGCGGCTGCGGGTTGAGCTCAGCCATGGGACTGTCCTTTCTCTGCCTGATGGCGCGGCGGCCGCCGCGTTGCTCAGAAGGAACCGGCAGCGCCTCTCGCTGATACGCGGCGAGTTCTACCGGTCGGCGTACGCGAACCGGGGCGGCGCCCTCCTGGCTGGCAGTCCGGACACCGAGGTCCGGGCCCGTCACAAGGAGAAGATCATGGCGACTCTCATCATGAAGTCGATCGAGTGCATCAAGCCGAACGACATCATCGGCTCTGACGAGCCCTACCTGACCGTGGACGGTCAGCCGGTGTGGAGCGGCGCGATGAAGAAGGGCGAGACGGAGGTGCTGTCCGGTGGTCGCTCCGACGAGGTCGAGTTCACCGGCTCGGTGCTCGTCCGGCTGCTCGAGACCAACGACCACTCCAGCAAGCAGATCGACGTGCCCATCCGCGTCGACGAGGACCCGACCAACCACGGCAAGGCGGTCTTCAAGACCTCCGGAACCCACTACGAGGTCGAGTACCGCGTCGTCGCCTGAGTGCGGGACACTCCGCCGGCGGTGAGTGGGCGCTCTCGGACGCGTGATCCGAGGGCGCCCTCTCGTCCACGGTGGAGCTCCGGTCCCGTCGACGTGCGGTGCTGCGTCGCCACGCGGTGGCGTCCTGTCGGTGGCGAGTGGCAGAGTCTCGAGCGTGGATCCGGAGATCGTCGAGTTCGCCCGCTCGTTCCGCAAGCTGTCCGAGGCGGTGTACCGGGTGGCACCCGAAGGTGAGGACCTGTCCGAGGTCGGACGCCGGCTGCAGGAGTTCCTCGGGGTGGACCTCGGCGACGTGGATCCGGTCACCGAGAGCTTCCTGCCGCACCAGGTGGCAGACCTCGACCTGGCGCTCGCGGCTCTGTTCGCCGAGTACCGCGGCACCCGCCGGGGCATCAGCGGTCAGCAGAAGCGGGGCATGGAGCTCGACGACCTGCTGCGCGGACCCTGGTACCGCTTTGGCGCGGTGAGCTACGAGCGCCGCTCGATCGGTCCGGACCGCGACCGTCAGATCGTGGCCTTCGGGCTGGCGGAGGTGACGATCGACGGGACGCCACTGGCGTGGTTGCAGCGGGCCGCCAACCCGCACTACGGCCGCGACCGCTACACCGTCGAGGTGCTCTGCCCGGACCGCGACCTGACCGACCGGTTCCTGACCCGGGTGCGCGACCTGATGACCGAGGTCAGCGTGCTCCGCAGTCAGGTCCTCTCGTTCGCCCCGAACGCGTTCGAGTACCACGGCGCCGGCTCCGAGCTGACCTTCCTGCGCCGCCCTCAGCTGGACGCGGAGCAGGTGATCCTGCCCGAGGGCGTACGCGAACGCGTCGTCCGGCACGTGGTCGGGGTCGGGGAGCACCGGGAGGCGCTGCGGGAGGCCGGCCAGCACCTCAAGCGCGGCGTGCTGCTCTACGGCCCACCCGGCACCGGCAAGACGCACCTGGTCCGGCACCTGCTGAGCCAGACGCCGGACACGACGGCGGTGCTGCTGTCGGGCCGCACGCTGAACCTGCTCAGCCAGGCGACCGACCTGGCCCGGGCGGCCCAGCCGGCGATCGTCGTGCTGGAGGACTGCGACCTCGTCGCGGAGCAGCGTGGGGGCGACGCCAACGCCGCCCTGTTCGACGCCCTGGAGGCGATGGACGGGCTGGCCGCCGACGCCGACATCACCTTCATCCTGACCACCAACCGGGCCGACCTGCTGGAGCGGGCGCTGGTCGAGCGGCCGGGCCGGGTCGACCTGGCGGTCGAGATCGGCCTCCCCGGCCTGGAGGCGCGGGAGCGGCTGTTCCGGGTGTACGCGGCCGACCTGCTCGCCGCCGGCCAGCTGAGCGAGGCGGCCGTGCACACCGCGGCGGCGCGGACGGAGGGGGTCACCGCCTCGTTCACCAAGGAGCTGATCCGGCGCTGTGTGGTCGACGCGGCGATGGCCGGGCGGGCGCCGACCGACGCCGACGTGTCGCACGCACTGGACGAGATGCTGTCCGACGCCGAGACGCTGACCCGCACGCTGCTCGGCGGCGGGGGCGGCTCGTCCGCCGACGGGGTCGAGGGCGAGGTGGTCGAGGGCGGGCCTCCACCGGGTTGGGCGCCGTACGGGTCATCGTTGACGATCAGCGACGAGTAGTCCCGCCCCGGACCAGGAGCCAGACCAGCAGCACGACTTCTCCCACGAAGGTCACGGTCGTCACCTCCGCACCGCCGGGCGCGGGGATGCGACGCAGACTGTCGAAGAGGTAGCCGGCCCCGGAGACCGCGCCCCGCACCCCGACCCACCCCGGCACGTCGCCCGACCGGACGGCCAGCCAGCCGCCGAGCACCAGGTGCAGCCCGAACACGGTCAGCCCGACCTCCCAGAGCTCGGTGAACGACCTGACCCGGTCGAGGGCATCCGCCGGGCGACCGTCGGCCAGCCGGGCGGCCGGGACGAGCTCGGCGATCGCCACGACGTACACCACCGCGTACGCGGCGCGGAGCAACCCGGCCAGCCCGGCCAGGCCGCGGTCCACCGGGGCCAGGTACTCATACAGCGCCCAGGCCACCACCAGGTCCAGCGCCGCCACGGTGAGCAGTCCCACGGCGGCGAGCCGGAGCATCGACGCGGCGCCGGCCAGGTCGTCGGCGGTGCTCAGCCGCTCGATCACCCCGAAGGTGGCGAGCCCGGCGACCACGGCCATGGCCAGCAGCGACCAGCCGGCGGTCAGCGCCAGCCGGCGGCGCTCGAGGGACCGGGCCGGCACCAACGCCGACGTGCTCCCGCCGACGATGCGGCCGGTTCGCGGCATCTGGTCCATGTCGATCTCCTAACCTTACTTTGTACGGCTTACTTAGTAAGGTAGACTGGCCGACGTGCCTCGTCAAGCGCTGACCCGGGACAAGGTGCTCGCGGTGGCGGTCGGCCTGGCCGACTCCGCAGGTCTACCCGCCCTGACCATGCGGTCGTTGGCGGCCGCGTTGGGCATCCAGCCGATGTCGCTCTACCACCACGTCGCGAACAAGGACGAGATCCTCGACCTGCTGGTCGACGCGGTCTTCGCCGAGATGGACGCCCCCGTCCCCGGCGGGGACTGGCGCGCGGAGATCGCGCGCCGGTGCCGGTCCGCGCGGGCGGTGCTGAACCGCCATCCCTGGGCGGTGCCGCTGCTGGAGAGCCGGACCAGCCCTGGCCCGGCGACCCTGCGCCACCACGACGCCGTCCTCGCGACCCTGCGGGCCGGTGGGTTCTCGCTGCCGACGACCGCCTTGGCGTACGCGGTGCTCGACGCCTTCGTCTACGGGTTCACGCTGCAGGAGGCGGCGCTCCCGTTCGACCGCGGCTCGCCGCCCGCCGACGTCGCCGAGCCCATGCTGGCCCGGATGCCCGCCGACGCCTATCCGCACGTCACCGAGCTCGCCGTCGAGCACGTGATGCAGCCGGGGTACGACTTCGGCGCCCAGTTCGACGTCGGGCTGGACCTCATCCTCGACGGCCTGTCTGCTCGGCTCTGAGGTCTCACCCCCCGGAATCCGGGTACGGTCAGAGCCGTTCACCCCCGAAAGGAGACCCTACCCGTGGCGCTGACCGCCCTGGCCCTGAACTGCACCCTGTCCCCGTCCCCCGCGTCGTCCAGCTCCGAGCTGCTGGGCACCCAGGTGCTCGACGCCCTGGCCGAGCACGGGGTGACCGGGTCGATGATCCGCGTGGTCGACCACGACGTGCGCCCCGGCGTCGAGACCGACATGGGCGACGGTGACGCCTGGCCGGACATCCGCCGGCAGCTGCTGGCCGCCGACATCCTGGTCCTGGCCACCCCGACCTGGATGGGCCAGCACAGCAGCGTCGCCCAGCGCGTCTACGAGCGGCTCGACGCGGAGCTGTCGGAGACCGACGACGCCGGGCGGTTGCTCACCTTCGGCAAGGTCGCGGTGGTGGCGGTCGTGGGCAACGAGGACGGCGGACACCACATCATCGGCATCGCCCAGCAGGTCCTGAACGACGTCGGCTTCACCGTGCCCGCCCAGGGCGCGGTCTACTGGAGCGGCGAGGCGATGCACACCACCGACTACCAGGACCTGGCCGAGACCCCGGAGGCCGTGGCCACGGCGACGAAGACGCTCGCGGCCAACGCAGCCCACCTGGCGCGGTTGCTGCAGCAGCAGGAGTACCCGGCGGCGGAGGGACTCCGCCGACGTCGCTGGGGCTGATCGTCCCGCTCGGGGCCTCGGCCGGGGTCGCCCCGGCAGCCCGGCTGCTCGAGGAGCGGGTGGTCGACTCGGTGTGGGCGCGCGATCTGCCGGCCGTCGACGCCGGGGACCCGGACACCGGCCAGGGCAGCGATCCCTGGTGGTACCTCGGCCGGCTCTGCGGCGCCGGATCCCCGCCGGGCCTGGTCGGGACGGCGTCGGCGATTCTCGGCGTACGTCATCCCCGGGTGCTTGCGCGGGCCGCCGCCGGGGCGCAGGTCGACAC
>CAXTVE010000276.1:0-4676 GCA_964247485.1 uncultured Propionibacteriaceae bacterium | reverse complement strand
GTGAGGGCGGACGAGGACGGCGACTTCGAGCTGCCGCTGACCGAGCCGCTGTCCGAGGGCGACCCCGTGGTGTCGGCGGTGCAGACCGACGAGGCCGGCAACGTGTCGGCGCCGGGCGAGGCCGAGTTCGCGGTGGACACCGAGGCCCCGGCGGCGCCGGTGATCACCTCCCCGGAGGACGGCGACACGCTGACCGACCACACCCCGACCATCAGGGGCACCGGTGAGCCGGGCACGCGGGTCGTGGTGTTCGTCAACGGCGAGCGGGTGGGCAGCACGAAGGTCGATGGGGACGGTCGTTGGAGCCTGACGCTCGACGAGCCGCTGCCGGACGGGAACTACACCATCACCGCGGTGGCGGTGGATGACGCCAGCAAAGAGTCGCCGGCCTCCGCGGCCGTCGAGATCGAGATCGACACTCCGGGCGTCCTCGATCCGTCCGACGGGCGGGAGCTCGCCGACACCGGCGGGCCCGGGTTGGGCTATCTGCTGGTCGGCGGCGTCCTGCTGGCCGTCGGGGGCACGGTGCTCAGCCTGACCCGCCGGAAGGCGTAGCCGGCCATCACCGAGAAACCGGTCACCAACGGCAGACTCCCCGGGTCGGGAGCTGTCGTCGGTGACCGGTTTCGCGTTCTGCCGGTCGGGGTGGCTGCTACCGGAGGCTGACCTCCACGGTGGAGAGCCCGGTGCCGCGGCCAGCCGCGACCCGGACCTCGAGCCCGCGGGCGGTCCGCACCAAGGTGGGCTCGACCCGCTCCCCGTCGAGGCGCACGGAGCGGATGGTGGACCCGGGCGGGACCACCGCGCCGAGCACCAGCCGGACGGTGCCGCGGCGGTAGACCTCCGTCGTGTAGGTCCTGCCCGACCGCCTCGCGTCGACGTCGATGCTCGAGTTCCCGAGCAGCACCCGCTGGGCGGACGCCTTCTGCTGGCCGGGCGGCAGCTGCGGCACCACCGTCAGCCGGCCGCGGCCGATGTCGGGCGAGACACCGAGCCACTGGTGCACCACCGGCCACAGCACCCCGTACGCGCCCCAGGCCTGCAGCACCATCGAGCGCTCGGTGAACAGCCGATCGATGTTGGCGCCGAAATCCCCGCCCGGCACCACCTCGGGCATCGCGCCCGGCATCTCCCAGATCCGCGGGTCGAGCTGCGCCCGGGCGTTGCCGCGGGTGTAGACGCCCTGCTGGCCGGCGCCGAGCCGCCCGTAGTTCCCCTCGCTGACCGCGGCGATCGCGGAGTTGAGGGTATAGACGTTGCGCTCGCTCGGCACCTCCGACACCACCGAGTCACAGCTGGCGCCCGGGTTGCCGGCCGGCGCCGAGGTCGGGCCGGTGCCGGTGTGGTACAGCCCGAGCGGACTGGAGTAGCACGACTGCTGGTGCTCGCTCAGCGTGGCGTTGGCGTGGGCCCGCGAGGCCAGCGGCCCGGCCGCGCGTCCGGCGATCCCGGGGAGCACCGCGTCGGTCGGGGTCAGGCCGATCCAGTGCCGCTGGAACACCCGCTGGTTGCCCGGGTCGTCCAGCGAGTCCGCGTAGGAGCGGGTGTCGCCGCCGTACCACCACGTCCGCTCGAACTTCTCCAGCAGGACGCGCGCCTTGCGCACCGCCCAGCGCCTGGTCGAGGTGTCGCCGACCGCCTGCGCCAGGTCCGCGAGGTCCGCGTAGCCGCGGATGGTGTAGACGGCGTTGTCCAGCTTCTCCTCGCCCATGCCCTCGCGCTCGACGTTGCCCAGCCCCTCGGGCCAGCCGTCCTCGTCCTCGTCCAGGCCCGCGACGAACTCCATCGCCTTCTTGCTGGTCGGGTACAGATCCTGCAGGAACGCGTCGTCGCCGCTCCAGCGCCAGACCAGGGCAACCGCCGACGGGTACTTCGACGACTCGTCGGTGTTGCCCGCGTCCGCGTCCGCCCCGAAGAACACGGCCCCGTCCGGAGTCACCTCGTGCACGATCTTGCCGCTGTCGGGGTTGATCACCGCCGACACGTCCCGCAGCGCCCGCAGGTGGTCCTTGATCACGCCGAACTGCCCGGCTGCGACGGCGGCGAAGGCGGTGTACTCGCCGTCGGTGCCGAACAGCCAGGTGTAGTCCGGCCAGCCGGCCCCGTACCAGCGCATCGCGTCCAGCGTGCCCGCCGGCGGCGGGTAGCTCTGGCCGGCGTTCACCTCGCGGAGCTGGAGGTTGCTGACCCGCTGCTCGGAGGCCGCCAGCATCTGCTTGGACCAGCGCACGCTCGCCGCGAGCAGCGGGTCGTCCGGCAGGTCGACCACCGTACGCCGGTCGAGGCGCCGCAGCCGGTCGAGCTTGTCGGCCAGCGCCTCCTCCGGGTCGGCGAGCGCCCGGCGCAGCTGGGCCCGCGCGTCACCAGGGCTGGAGGCCGAGCCGCCGACCGCGAACCAGACGGTGCGCACCTCGCCCGCCCGGAGGCGTACGCGGTAGCTGAGCTGGCCGCCGACGCCCCGGCCGTACTCGGTGTCGTCGCACCGCTTCGGCTGCGCGGGGGCGGTCGGACCCGACGCCGGGCAGATGACCGGGGCGCTGCCCTGCGGGCCGCGGAAGTTCGCGCCGGTCCGCACCGCGGTCGGCTGCAGTGAGGAGCCGAAGGCGGCCGACCAGTCGTGCGCCTGCTGGTTCGGGCCGGTCGGCGTACCCCGGTCCCGGAACAGGACGTGCCGTTCGCCCCGGGTGGCGCGGTCAGGCAGGTTGACCTGGGTCTGGGACGGGGTGGTCTCGCCCCAGGGGTAGGAGCCGAGCAGCTCCGAGTGCGCGTCGGCCTGCAGCGTGATGGTCCGGGTGCGGTTGGCCCGCAGGCTCAGCCCGACCAGGGCGCCGGACACCCCGTCCGGGATGAAGTCGGTGCGGCTCGCGTGCACCCCGTTCGTCGCCGGCAGGTCGGCCCGGACGTAGCCCCAACCGGAGGTGGTCCGGGTGGCGGCTCCGATCCAGTCGTCGTTGATGCCGAACCACATCCCGTCCAGCAGCTTCACATTGGGCAGCCAGAAGCCGCCCATCTCGCCGCGGGTGTGGAAGCCGGCCGCGGGGTAGTAGCCGTCGGCGGTGCCGAGGGCCCAGGCCCGGTCGCCGGTCACCACCGTCCGGCGGTCGGCGAGCCGACGGGTCTCGGAGAGCTCGGGTGACCGCGTCAGGTCACCGTCCACCACGGGTGGCGGGGCCGCGAAGGCCGGCGCCGGCAACGGGGCCAGTACCAGGGTCAGCGGGGTCGCGGCGGCGATCAGGGCCAGGGTCTTCCTGCGCAGCGTCGGCACGGTCAGCCTCTCCATCGGGACTGCGTGCGCGGCCGCCCCCAGCGAGAGAGCTGCGGTCGCGCCCGCTGTCCCCGACGGTGCGGACGGCTCCTCGCGCACCGGACTGGAATTCTTCCTACCGGTTGGCTGAATCGAGCGCAAGAGAGGGCGCCCAGATGCGCCGACGACCCGGCTCAGAACACTAGGGTGAGCGACGCCAGGACCGAGCGGACGGAGGCGGTGCGTGTTCACCCGAGCGCTGACCCAGACCTACGAGGTTCCCGTGCCGTTGACCACGGTCTGGGACTACCTCACCGACCCGACGGCGGTGGCCGCCCAGTCCACCCACGCGATGTGGGCGGAGAAGCCCGACCACGGGTTCCGGGTCGGAACGGCGTGGGTCGAGCACCACACCGACGACTGCGGGTCCGCACCGGTGCGCTGGGTGGTCCGAGCCCTCGAGGCGCCCCGCCACTTCACCGTCGAGGGGCTGCAGAGCGGGGCGCGGCAACGGGCGACGACCACCCTCCAGCCGACCCCGGTCGGCACCGAGGTGACGAACCGGCTCGAGATCTCGGTCAGCCTGCGGGCCAGGGCCACGATCACGGAACGGCTGCTGATGCCCCTGCTGCTGCTGACGGGCTTCGGGGCCTCGATCCTGGCCGAGGGTTTCGAGGAGTCGGTCGCCGACGACCGACGCTACCTGGAGGGGGTCGCGGCCGGACTCGGCGGCCGCTGAGCGGGGCGCGATTGGTCCGGCCGAGCACGATGGAACCATGCGTCGCGCCCGAACCGTGGCGGCGACGCTGTTCGCCGCGTTGCTGCTGGTAGCCGGCCCGGCGCCGGCGCACGCGGATGAGCCGGCCGTGAGGGAGACCGTGCTCAGCGTCGCCGGCACCCCGGAGCCGGACGGGACGCCGGTCGACCTGGACGTGACCCTGTGGACCTCCGACCCGGGTACGCCGCGGCCGGCCGTGGTGCTGGCCCACGGCTTCGGCGGCACGAAGGACGACAGCGCCGACGTGGCCGGTGCCCTCGCGGCCGACGGGTACGCGGTGATCACCTTCACCGCCCGCGGGTTCGGTGCCTCCGGAGGCCTGATCCACCTGAACCACCCCGACTTCGAGGGGGCCGACGCCCGCCGGATCGTCGACCTGGCCGCGCAGCGGGCCGAGGTGCTCAAGCGCGACGGCGACCCGGTGGTTGGCTTCGCCGGCGCGTCCTACGGCGGTGCGGTGTCCCTGCTGGTCGCCGGGCTCGACCGGCGGGTGGACGCGGTCGTACCCGCGTTCACCTGGAACCGGCTGGACCAGGCCCTGTTCCCGCAGTACCGGGTCGACGGCCCGGCCCGGACCCTCGCCGACGTCACACCGGCGCGGGGGGCCGGGGTGTTCAAGCAGGGCTGGGCCTCGCGGCTGTTCACCAGCGGGGG
>CAXTVE010000275.1:0-4678 GCA_964247485.1 uncultured Propionibacteriaceae bacterium | reverse complement strand
TCGCCCTACCACGACACCTACGTCCGGATCGCGCCGGACCCGGCGGCCTGGCCGCGGAGGGCGGGATCCCGCTCTCGGTCGGCGCGATCGGCGCCGAGCTGGTCCGCGGCCGGCTCTACCGCCGGCTGCTCGACCACATCCACGACCCCGCCGTACGCGCCCTCGCGCACCCCGGGATGGTGCTGCGCCGGGTGACGCCGCAGGTCATCCTCGAGGTGCTCGGCCCGGCCTGCCGCCTCGAGGTGCCCGACGTGGCCCGGGCCGAGGAGCTGTTCGAGGGCCTGCACGCCGAGCAGGCCCTGGTCGGGGTGGACGCCGACGGGTCGCTGCGCTACCGCGCCGAGGTGCGGCGGCCGGTGCTGGAGCTGCTGGGCCGGGAGGTGCCCGCCCAGGTCCGGCGGATCCACGAGCTGGCCGTCGACCACTACGCCCGGCAGCGGGGGGTGGCCGAGCGGGCCGAGGAGCTCTACTCCCGGCTGATGCTGGGGCAGTCGGACGCGCAGCTGGAGGACCGCTGGCTGCCGGAGGTCGAGCGCTACCTCGCGTCCGCCATCGACGAGCTGCCGGTGGCGTCGCGGCGCTGGCTGGGCGTGCGGATGAGCGTGGAGCTGACCCCGGAGGTGTACGCGCAGGCCGAGCTGAGCGAGTGGGAGCGGCTGATGGGGCGCAAGGCGGCCGAGCTGGTGCGCTACGGCGACCCGCGTACCGTGCTGGACCTGGTCGCCGGGCGGGTCGAGCGCACCCCGGACAGCCCCCTGTTCGCAATCGAGGCCCGGGCCTGGATCGACCTCCACGAGCCGGCGCGGGCCGCCGCGCTGCTGGACCGGGCGCTGGCCGGCTACCCGGTGCTGGGCAACGCCGGCCGGCTGGCCGAGCTGCTCTGGCTGCGGGCGCAGGCGGCCGGGGCCGACGTCGGGCAACGGCTGGGCTTCCTGGAGCGGCTGCGGCGGCTGGTCGCCGACTTCGGCTCGCCGGTGGCGTCCGCGCAGGTGCTTACCGAGCTGCTCGGCGTGCACAACCCCGACGACGACGCCGACCCGACCCACCCGCAGGCGGGGCCGGTACGCCGGGACCTCGCCGCCGCGCTGACCCGGCTCACCGCCGACGAGATCGGTCCGGAGGCGTCGCTGGTCCGGCTGGCCCTGGTCCGGCTGGGCCCGCACTACCCGGCGCTGGTGGCCCGGCTGGCGCCGGCGGTGGTGACCGACTTCGAGTACCTGGTGCGCCGCGGGCTGATCCCGCCGGGGACGACCGCCGGTCCGGCCGTGGAGCGGGTGGAGACGACCGTGGTCGAGCTGGCGAAGACCCTGACCCCGGACGGGTCGATCGAGCCGGCGGACGAGCCGACGGCGTACGCGCTCGCCGGGGAGCTGCTCGACCTGCTCCGGACCGAGCGGGCGAACCTGGCCGGCGCGACGCTGGCCGGCCTCGACGACTACCGCGAGGCGTGGGAGCTGGGCAGCAGCAACCAGGTACGGGCCTGATGTTCGAGCGCTACCTGACGACGGAGCAGGTCGCTCGGGTCCGCGGGGTGGTCCTCCGGGTGCTGGGCTACGACGCCACCGTGCGCAGCGCGCTGCTCGGCGGGCTGCCGGCGGGCTACCGCTCACTGTTGCCCGGGGGTGCGGCGGCACCGATGGTCGGTCTGCAGCTGGACCTGAACCAGCTGAACTCCACCCGCCGGCTGGTGGACGCGATCGTGCCGCTGCGGGTGTTCCTGGACACCGCGATCAGCCTCGCCGCCGAGGTCGAGGAGGTCAGCGTGCTCCGGGAGGCGCTGGCCGAGGTGGAGGGCATCAGCTCGGGGGCGGCGGCGGTGCAGGTCGACCCGGTGGACGTCCCCGAGACCGTGATCACCCGCAACGACATGGTGCCGGTCGGTTTCCTCGACCTCGGGGCGGCGGCGAGCCGGGCGGTGGCCCGGCTGCTGGTGCCGCGGTTCGAGGCCGGGGTGGGCCGCCTGGTGAACGGGCAGCCGATGAGCTATCGCGGCACCGGCTGGCTGCTGGCGCCCGGGCTGCTGATGACCAACCATCACGTGGTCAACGCGCGCGAACAGGGGGAGCCACCGGCGGCCGATGACGACCTGCGCCGCCAGGCGACGGCGACCGAGGTGCTGTTCGACTACGACAGCGACATCTCCACCGGCACCCCGGCGCCGGTCGCCGAGCTGGTCGCCTGGGGCGCGGACCTGGACTTCGCCGTCCTGCGACTGGCCGGCGACGACCGTCCGGCGCTCTCCCTGGCCCCGGAGGCGATCACCGAGGTCAACCCGACCAGCGCGGTCGCGGTCAACGTCATCCAGCACCCCGACGGCCACCCCAAGCGACTGGGCATCCGCAACAACCTGGTGGCGTCGGCGACGGCGACCGAGCTGCGCTACTTCACCGACACCCTGGGCGGCTCCTCCGGCTCGCCCGTGCTGGACGACAGCTGGCGGGTGGTCGGCCTGCACAAGGGGTCGACCTTCGTGCACGGGGTGAAGTTCCAGGGGGCTGACGTCGGTTTCCTGAACGTGGGGACGCAGATCACGGCGATCCTGGAGCGGCTGCGGTCGGCGTACGCGGGGCAGCTGCCGGAGCTGGGGATCTGAGGACCCGGGCTCAGAGGCGGTAGAGCGCGAAGGGGGCGTCCGGGTGGACGCCGGTCCGGCCCTCGACCAGGCCGTTGCGCCGGATGGTGCCCGCCGGCCGCAGGCCGAGCCGCTCCATCACCGCCCGGGAGGCCCGGTTGTGCACCTCGGTGAACGCGACGACCGGCAGATCGGGGTTGTGCTCGGCCGCCCAGGCGAGGGCCGCCCGGCCGAGCTCGGTCGCGTACCCCCGGCCCGTACGCGCGTCGCGCACCGCCCAGCCGAGCTCGAGCACCGTCTCGCCGTCGAGGTCGACGCGACTGAAGCCGCCCCGGCCGACCAGCGACCCGTCGGAGCGGTCGTGGGCCATCCACTTGCCGACCCCGTCCCGCGCCCACCGGACCGCCATGTCCGCGGCCCACGCCTGCACCGCCGCACGGGTCCACGGGCCGGTCCATCGCGCGACCTGCGGGTCGGCGTACAGCAGGACCAGGTCGTCGACGGCCTCGGGGCCGACCGGCGTCAGGACGAGCCGCGGGGTGAGCACCGGTCCCATCCGGCCAGTCCACCACGTATCTCCGCGGCTCCCGGGGGCCTCCTGCTCGATATGCCGACCGATCGCGCGTACGAGATCCGGCTCATCGCGGAGCCGAAGCCGCCGAACACCGTCGCCGCCGTCCGCGAGGTGGTGGCCGAGGCCCTCGGTGAGGGCTGGCGGGTGGGGCGGCTCGTGCCGCGCGGTCCACTGGTGCTGGTCCGGGGGGTGAGTACCGAGCCGGTGGGTACGGCGGGTCACGCCCGGCAGAGCCACGAGGCGGCGGTCGCGCTGCAGCGCACGGGGCGCTTCGCGCGGGTCGAGGCCGACATCCCCGTCCGCGGCTACGCCGAGAACGAGCAGCCGGTCGCCGACGGGGCGGAGGCCGGGCTGCCGCTGGACTGGGTGCACCGCATCCTGCGCTGGCCGGAGGCGCTCGCCGCGATGCCGGCCGGCGTACGCGGGGGGCGGGGGATCCGCATCGGGCACCCGGACACCGGTTACACCGACCACCCCAACCTGGGCGCGGCCGGGCTCGACCTGAACACCGACCGCGACGTGATCGACGGCGACAACGACGCCCGCGACGACCTCGAGCAGCACCCGCTGTGGCCGCTGCCGTTCCCCGGCCACGGCACCTCGACGGCGAGCGTGATCGTCGGGCACGGCCCCGCGGGCGCCGGCATCGCGGGGCTGGCGCCCGAGGCGCGGCTGGTGCCGATCCGGGCGACCGAGAGCGTGGTGCAGCTCTTCGACTCCGACGTCGCCAAGGCGGTCGCCCACGCCCGGCTGGTCGGCTGCCACATCATCTCGATGAGCCTGGGCGGCAAGGGCTTCTTCGGGCTCGAGCGGGAGATCCAGCGGGCCGTCGACGCCGGGATCATCGTGATGGCCGCGGCCGGCAACTACGTCCGCTTCGTCACCGCGCCGGCCAGCTATCCGAACTGCCTGGCCGTCGCCGCCACCGGGCCGGGCGACCGCCGCTGGGACGGATCCTCCCGCGGGTCGACGGTGGACGTGGCGATGCCCGGCGAACAGGTGTGGAACGCGCGCTTCGGCGACGAC
The DNA here is from genome assembly GCA_964247485.1 of uncultured Propionibacteriaceae bacterium. Classification (GTDB taxonomy): domain Bacteria; phylum Actinomycetota; class Actinomycetes; order Propionibacteriales; family Propionibacteriaceae; genus Microlunatus. Next base: position 506 of record CAXTVE010000275.1, on the reverse strand, counting down.
AAGCAGCCGTTCGTCGGCCCCGGCAACGGCACCTCCTTCGGGGTCGCGCACCTCGCCGCCGCGGCCGCCCTGTGGCTCGCGGCTCACGGCCGGGACCGGCTGATCGAGCGTTACGGCGCCGGCAACCTGCAGGCCGCGTTCCTGGCCGTGCTCCGCTGGCCCGGCGTCTGTGTCGTCCCGCCCGACTGGGACCGGGCCTGGGGCGTGGGCCGCGTCGACCTGCTCGCCCTGGTCACCGCGCCCCTGCCCGACCTGCCGGAGCTCAGTCTGGTCAGCCCGTCCGCCGGACCGGCCGACGACGCGGCGAGCCGGATCGCGTACGCCCTCGACGCCGACCCGGTCGTGGTCCGCACCCGGCTGGCCGCTCTGCTCGGGGCCACCGACCCGCAGCAGCTGACCGAGCTGCTGGCGCGGCACGAGGGGGAGCTGGTCTATCTGGCCTACACCGACCCCGAGTTCGCCGCCACCATCCGCTCACTGGCCGAGACCAGCGCGGTGGCCCCGAC
>CAXTVE010000274.1:0-4684 GCA_964247485.1 uncultured Propionibacteriaceae bacterium | reverse complement strand
GCCCCGGAGCCCGCCGCGTACGCCCGCCGCGACGCCTGATCCCTAGGCCGCGCCGCGGCCGGCGAGCCCGTGCAGCAGACGGCGGCCGGGAAGCGTCGAGTGGGTAGGGACCGGCGAAAGGGGATTGATGCTGGCCTTCGCCGCATTCATCGCTGAGCACACTCCAGCCCTGCTGCGCTTCGCGACCGTCGTCACCGGCAGCCCGCACCAGGCCGAGGACGTGGTGCAGGACGTTCTGGTCAAGGCACACCGGCGTTGGGAGCACATCGGCGGGGTCGCGTATCCCGAGGCCTACCTGCGGCGAATGATCGTGCACGAACACATCTCGTGGCGGCGGAAGTGGGCCCGAATGGTGCCGAGCCCGATCGAGGTCATCGACACCCCGGCCGCAGACCCGGCGGACCGGATCGTCCGGCAGGACGGGCTGGTCACAGCCGTGCGTTCGCTGCCGCGGAAGCAGCGAGCGGCTGTCGCCCTGCGCTACTACGCCGACCAGACCGATGCGGAGATCGCCGAGCTGCTCGGCTGCCGCGTCTCCACCGTCCGGTCCCAGATCGCCCGCGCGCTGGCCAAGCTGCGTATCGAGATCGACCCGACCACGCTCGCCGTCCAGCCGAAGGGAGCCACCGATGCCAACGCTCGCTGATCTGCGCGAGGCTTTCGATCAGCTCGCGTCCGAGGCCCCGGCCGCCGGCGCCACGCGCCGGGCGGTGCTGAGCCGGATCGAGTCCGGGTCCCGTCGTCCCGCGTGGACGCAGCGGACCGGGCCGCTGCTCGTTGCCGCGGTGGCCATCTTGGTCGCCCTGGCCGCCGTCGTCGTGATCGGCCTCCGGGGCGGCGGGGGGCCCGCTGAGCCGATCGACCGGCCGAGCCCGCCGCCGGCGACCGACCTGACCTGGGCGTTCGACCTGCCCGAACCACCGGCTGGCACCACCTTCCGGCGGCTGACGATCTCCGCAGACCGCCAGCTCGGCTCGTTGGGTCGAACCGACGGGGATTCAGATCTCCCCATCACCGTGTACGCGCCGGGCGCGTTCGATCCCACGACCGAGATGACGCGGCGCCAGCCGGTGGAGGTCCAGGGCCGAGAGGGCTATTTCGGACCGGTTCAGGACAAGGAGTACGGATCGCTCGTCTGGCCGACGCCCGAGGGTGGCTGGGTGCAGCTCGAGGGCTTCGGGCTGACCCGGGCCGCAGGGCCCGACATCGCGCCCACGGCGGCCCAGGTGCTCGCCGAGCAGCTCTCGGTGGCGGAATTGGTGCGGTTCGGCCGGTTCGGATCCCCCCGGCTGCCCTTCCGGCTCGGCTGGCTCCCCTCCGGCACCAGTGTGCAGGGGGCCAGCAGCGGCGAACGGGGGAGGGCCGTCGACGCGACTTTCGGATCGGCCTCCTTCAGCGACACCGGTCCTGCGACCGTCGGGGTCGGCACCATCCTCGTGGCCCGGGTCGACGGCTCCCGCAGCTCGTTCGCCGAGGTGATCGAAGATCTGGTCGGACCGGACCGGAGCACCCTGACCGTCGGGGGCCGGCCGGCCGTCACCGGCCCGGCGGTGGATCAGTCCCGCGATCCCGCCGCCCGCGGCCCGCGCTCGCTGCTCGACGCCCGGATCCTCGCCGTCGACGTCGGCGACGGCAGCGCCCTCCTCGTCCGCGTCGGCAACCGTGCGGCCGACCGCTACCCGATCGAGGTGCTGAGCCATATCGCCGAAGAGGCCGACGTCAGCATGAGCATGACCGACCCGAGCACCTGGATCCCCGCCCCCGAGGCCGTACGCGGCTGAGGAGCAGCTCAGACCAGCAACTGGCGCTCGGCGAGCTCGCGGTAGAGCGGGCTGGTGCCCAGCAGCTCCCGGTGGGTGCCGACGGCGGACACCCGGCCGTCCTCCAGGACCACGATCTGGTCGGCGTCGGCCACCGTGGCGAGCCGGTGGGCGATGATCACCAGGGTCCGCTGTTCGGCGACGGCGTCGATCGCCTCGCGCAGCGCCTGCTCGTTGCGGCTGTCCAGGCTGGCCGTCGGCTCGTCGAGCAGCAGCAGCCGGGGCGTGGCGAGCAGGGCGCGGGCGATGGCCAGCCGCTGCCGTTCGCCGCCGGACAGCAGGATGCCGTCCTCGCCGACCTGCGCGTCCAGGCCGAGCGGGTCCCGGTCCAGCACGTCGGTCAGGTTGACCGAGGCCAGCACCGCGCGGCACGCCTCGTCGTCTGCATCGGGCGCGCCGAGTCGCAGGTTCTCCCGGATCGTGCCGGCGAGCACCGGCGAGTCCTGCTCCACGTAGCCAAGGGAGGCCCGCACCTCGGCCCGGGTCAGCAGAGAGGTGTCCACCCCGCCGAGCAGGATGCGGCCCGCCGTCGGGTCGTAGAACCGCTCGATCAGGGCCAGGATCGTCGACTTGCCGGCACCCGACGGGCCCACGATCGCCGTCCGCGTTCCCGGCATCACCCGGAAGCTGACGTCGCGCAGCACCGGCGCGTCGGCGTACGCGAAGCCGACCCGGTCGAACTCCAGCAAGGGCGTTCCCTCCGGGACCGCCAGCGGAGCCGCCCCGGCCGCGTACGCCGCCCCGTCCTCCTCGTCCAGGTCGGTGATCTCGCGGATCCGGATCACCGCACCGAGGGCGTTCTGCACGGCGGTGTAGGCGTTGAACACGTTGCCCAACGGCATGATCAGCATGAACAGGTAGAGCAGGAACGCGACCAGGTCCGCCACGCTCATCGCTCCGCTGGCCACCCGGTAGCCGCCGATCCCGAGCACCAGGATGAACGCCGCCTGGAACGCGACCCCGATGATCGGTGCGATCAGCGCCATCACCTTGGCCAGCCGGATCCCGGTCCCGTACGCGGCCGCGGCCTGGTCGTCGAGATACCGGATCTCCCGCTCGGTCGCGCCCGCGGCCCGGATCGTCCGGATGCCGGGGATAGCCCGGGCCACGCCGGCGGCGAGGGCGCCCACCTGCGTCTGGGCCTGCACGGTGAGCTTCTGGATCCGGCCGCCGAGAACGATCACGACCGCGGCCGCGGCCACGATGACGAGCAGGGTCAGGCCGAGGAGCAGGGGGTCGAGTAGGACCATGGCCACCAGTGACCCGGCCGAGACGAGCAGTCCACCGACCGCGTCGACCAGGCCCGAGGTGACGACGCTGCGCAGCAGCGTCGTGTCGGAACCGACCCGGGAGACCAGGTCGCCGGTGCGGCGGGTGTCGTACTCCCGGATCGGCAGCCGTAGCAGCCGCTGGATCAGAGTCCGCCGGGTCTGCCGCACGACCGACTCGGCTGCCCGTTGCAGCAGGTACTGCTGCAGGCCGGACACCAGCGCCCCGCCGACCAGCAGACCGGCGAGCAGCAGCACCATGTTCCCCAGGGGCCGGCCGCTGCTGACCCGGTCGATGATCTGCGAGACCAGCGCCGGCTGGGCCAGGACGAGCCCGGCGCCGACCAGCGAGATGGCGACCACCACGGCCAGGGCCCGGGTGTGCGGGCGGAGATAGGGCCACAGGTCGCGCAGCGGGGCGCGGGGTGTGTCCGCGGTCGGTGTCGCCGGCGCCTCCGGGTCGATCACGGTGTCGCTCATCGGCCGTACCGCTTGTGCACGGCCTGCCGGCTGACCCCGAGCGCCGCCGCCACCTCGGCCCAGGTGTACCCGGCGTTCCGGGCCCGGCGGACCAGCACCCCGGTGCGGGCGCTGACGTCGGCCTGCAGGGCGGCGGCGGCCCGGAGGGCCCTCAACGGGTTGGCGTCGTCGTCGATCGCGGCGGCCAGCGTCTGGAGGGGTTCGGTCTGCACCATGCATGTCAATATAGGTTGACACTCCGCGTGTGTCAACCAGAGTTGACGAACCGCCCTAGCCAGCCAGGTACCCCCCGCTGGCGTCGATGTCGGTGCCGACCACCGCGGTGGCGTCGTCGGAGGCCAGCCACAGCACCACCCGGGCCATCTCCTCGGGCTGCACGATCCGCTTGACCGGGTAGTCCTGGGCGATCTGCTCGTAGGTCATCCCGAACGCCGCCGCGGCCCGCCGCAGCATGGGGGTGTCGACCGCCCCCGGCGCGAAGGCGTTGACCCGGATGTTCAGCTCCGCCAGCTCGAGTGCACTGACCTTGGTCAGCGAGGCGATGGCGTGCTTGCTGGCGTTGTAGGGCCCGATGGTGGCGAAGCCGACCTCCGCCGACACCGACGCGGTGTTGATGATGACACCCCGTTTCGCGCGCAGCATCTGCGGGATCTCGTACTTCATCGACAGGAAGACCCCGTACGCGTTGGTCTTCATCACGTTGTCGAACTCGGCGTAGCTCTGCTCGTGCAGCGGCTTCGCCGCCCGGGTCTCCACGCCGGCGTTGTTCAGCGCGATGTCGATCCGGCCGTAACGGCGGGCGCAGGCCTCGACGAACGCGCGGACCTGGGCCTCGTCGCGGACATCGGCCGGCATGAACGTCGCCTCACCGCCGAAGGAGCGGATCTCGGCGACGTTCTGCTCACCGAGCGCGGCCCGGCGGCCACAGAAGAACACCCGGGCACCCTCGTGGGCGAAGGCGTACGCGCACGCCTTGCCGATGCCGGAGGTGGCGCCGGTGATCAGCACGACATGGCGGGAGAACCGACCGCGGCGGTTTGCCCGCCCGGTGGCCGGCGCGGGCGGGTGCTGGGTGTTGGCGGCGGCGACGCCGGGCAGTCCGGCGGTGAGTCCGAC
>CAXTVE010000273.1:3416-4701 GCA_964247485.1 uncultured Propionibacteriaceae bacterium | reverse complement strand
GTCGCGGTCCCGGGCGGCCAGGCCGTCGAGCATCGTCCGCTCCGCCGTCAGCAGGTCGGCCAGCGTCGCGTCGACGGTCTCCCGGCCGGCGTCGGTCAGCCGGACCAAGACCCCGCGGCCGTCGGCGGGGTCGTCCTCCCGGCCGACCAGGCCGCGGGCGGCGAGCCGGTCGACCCGGTTGGTCATGGTGCCGGAGGTGACCCCGGTCTCCCGCAGCAGCGCACCCGGGGTGAGCCGGTAGGGCGGGCCGGACCGGCGTAGCGCCGCGAGCACATCGAACTCCCAGGACTCCAGGCCGTGGGTGGCGAACGCCCCGGCCCGCCGCCGGTCCAGGTGCTGGGCCAGCCGGGTGATCCGGGACAGCACCTCCATCGGAGCGGTGTCCAGGTCCGGCCGCTCCCGCCGCCAGGCGTCGACCAGCGCGTCCACCTCGTCGCGCGCCGGCTCACCCACAGGCGTGATCCTAGGAGTTGCGCGGCGACCTGGCAGGCTCGTGCCCGTGTCGACCGACCACCGCGACCAGGTGCGGGCGGACCTGCTGGAGTGGGCCGGCCGCGATCCGCGGGTCACCGGCGCCGCGCTCACGGGCTCGGCCGCGAGCGGGCAGGCGGACCAGTGGTCTGACATCGACCTGTTCCTCGGGGTGGTCGCCGACGTCCCGGACGTGGTCGGCGATCTGACCGACCACCTCTACGCGGACCTCGGCGCGGTGCACCACTTCGAGCTGACCGGTGGACCGGCGACCTACCGCGCCTTCCTGCTCGCGGACCTGCTGGAGGTCGACGTCGGGGTTGCTCCGGCCGCCGACTTCCGCTCGTACGGCGGCGCCCCGTTCCAGCTGGTCTTCGGCACGGCCGCGGCACCGACCGCGCACGCCCGGCCTGACGTCGGGCACCTGGCCGGTCTGCTCTGGCACCACGTCCGGCACGCTCGCACGGCGCTCGAGCGGGGCCGGCTCCGGGAGGCGGCGCACTGGGTCGGGGCCGCCCGGGACCAGCTGACCGTGCTGGCCTGCGCCCGCCACGGGCTGCCGACCGCGTACGCAAAGGGGGCCGACCGGCTGCCCGCAGCCGTCCGGGCCGAGCTCGACGGCGCGCTGGTCACCGGGCTGACACGGGCGGAGATCGGACGGGCGCTGGGCTGCGCGGTGGCCGCGGCGCTGCAGGAGCTGCCCGAGCACGATCCGTCCCTCGCCGACCGCCTGCTGCCCCTCTTCCTGGGGCGGGGGGGGGGGGGGGGGGGGGGGGGGGGGGGGGGGGGCCGGGGCGGCGGCCGGGGGGGGGGG
>CAXTVE010000273.1:0-3406 GCA_964247485.1 uncultured Propionibacteriaceae bacterium | reverse complement strand
CTCTGGCGACGACCCACGCTGACAAGTCGGAGGAAGAGTCGGGTCGTCGTCACTGCTGCAGGTCGGCGTCCTGCTTCGGCATGGTTGCGGCGAGCGCGACGATGGCGACGCAGAGCAGGGCCGGCACGGCCATGGTCCGGTGGATGCCGAGCTGCTCGACCAGGAAGCCGACCACCGCCGGGCCGAGCAGGAACGCGGCGTAGCCGAACGTGACCACGACCGCCAGCACCCGGCCGCCGCCGAGGTGGCCGGCGACCGCGTACACCTGCGGAGCGATCATGCCCACGCCGAAGCCGACCAGGGCCCAGCCGACCAGCAGCAGCGGCAGCGCGTCGACCAGGGTGACCATGGCGTAGCCGACCGCGGCCGTGGCGCCGCCGAAACGGACCACCGCCCGGCGGCCGAAGCGGGTGACCAGCAGGTCGCCGACCAGCCGGATCAGCACCATGAACCCGCTGACCGCGACCAGGCCGAGAGAACCGGTGGTGGAGTCGACCCGGGCGACGTCGGTGACGTGGATCGACGACCAGTCCACCGCGGTGCCCTCGGACAGTCCGAAGCCGAGGGCCATGATGCCCAGCAGCCAGGCGGCCCGCGGGATCGTCGTGCGGACGCCGTCCACCTTGTGCTCGACGACGGCGGTCGGCGGGGTGATGCGGACGAGCACGCCGAGCATCACGGCGGCCAGGACGGACAGGGTGAGCAGCAGGGGCGTGACGATCGACCCGCCGGTCACTCCCAGCACCGTGGCCAGGCCGAGAACGGCGCCAGCGCCGATGAAGTTGCCCACCGACCACATCGCGTGGAAGAAGCTCATGATCGGCCGGCTGCGCGCGGTCTCGACCTGGACCCCGATCGCGTTCATCGCCACGTCGAGCGCGCCGTTGCCCAGGCCGATCAGCACCGCGCCGACCACGGCGATCGGGTACGTCGGGGCCAGTCCGAGCGTGACGGCGCCGGCGATCAGCACCGGCAGCGAGGCCAGGGTGACCTGACGGGCGCCGAAGGCGTCGGCCAGCCGACCGCCGATCTGCATCGAGGTGATCCCCGCCGCGCCGGCGCAGAACAGGGCCAGCGCGATCTGGCCGGCGCTGAGGTCGAGCTTGTCGCGCAACGCAGGCAGTGACCCGCCGTAGCCGCCGAGCAGCATGCCGTTGACTGCGAAGGTCAGGGTCACCGCGATCGCGGCGGTACGGGCGGCCAGCGGGCTGGTGGTCGGGACAGAGGTGTGCAGCGGGGTCATCAGTGCCAACTGTATCGATTCAGAAACGCGAGCTCAAGACCCGGGCCGGCCGCCAGGCCGTGATCGCCAGAACCAGGGCGGCGGCGAGGTAGACCACGCCGAACGCCGCTCGCCCGACCGGCGGCAGGTAGAACTGGGGCAGCACCAGGGCCACCGCCAGGCCGAGTGGCCAGGCCGCCCAGGGCGCGCCCAGTCCGGACCGGCTCCAGGCAAGGGCGAAGGTCACTCCCGACCCCGCCAGGGCGAGCAGGCCGACCGCGAACATGGCCAGCGCGACCGGCTGCTCCCGGACCTCGGCGACCATGGCCAGGCTGTCGGTGGCGCCGGCCAGGGCCCGGCGGCCGAGGACGTGCAGGGCGAAGGTCTCGGCGCCGTAGTAGGGCAGCACCAGCACCGCTCCGAGCAGGCCGGCGGCGCGCGCGCTGCGGGCCGGCCGGGTATCGACGAGGTCTGCGAGGCGGACGGCCAGCAGGGCGAAGGCCGACAGGGCGAGCGCGCCGGCCACGTGGGCCGCGATCCAGCGGCTCGAGGCGAAGGCCGCCGCCGCGGCCAGGCTGTCGCTGCCCGCCGCATCCTCGTAGGGCCGCAGCAGCAGGTACGTCGCCATCAGCACGCCGGTGCCGACGGCCGGGACGAGTAGCTGGCGGGTCGAGCGGGTGATGGTCATCCGATCCTCCTGGGTATTGGGAGAGCACTGCTCTCCACCAAACGTAGAGCACTGCTCTCGAAATACCAAGAGCGATGCTCTCGATGTGCCAGGATGGGTGGGACGGGTCGACAGAGGAAGGGAGCGCACTGGTGAGCCGAGCGGACGCGCGCACCCAGACCACCGCCGCGATCCTCGCGGCCGCCCGGGCCGAGGTTGCCGAGCGCGGCGGGGGCGGGCTCTCCATGCGATCGGTCGCCCGCGCGGTCGGCCTGGTCTCGTCTGCGGTCTACCGCTACTTCCCGAGCCGGGAGGCGCTGCTGACCGCGATGATCATCGAGGGCTACGGTCACCTCGAGGAGGCGCTCGACCGCGTCTCCGAGTCCCGGCCCGATCGGCGGTGGATCGCGCTCGGTGAGGCGCTGCGGGCCTGGGCGCGGCTGTCGCCCCTGGAGTACCAGCTGATCTACGGCACCCCGATCCCCGGGTACGCGGCGCCGGCCGAGACCGTCGCGGCGGCCGCCGCCGTGGCCCGACCGTTCGTGGCTGCCGGGGCCCGGTCGCCGGTCGCGGGTTTCGGCGACCCGATGCTCGCCGCCCAGATGACCGCGGTCCGGGACCTGGTCCCGCAAGCCGATCCCGCGGGGGCCGCCGCGGTGCTGGCCGAGCTCGCCGCCCTGATCGGGTTCGTCAGCCTGGAGCTGGCCGGGCACTTCGTGGGCACGGCGGACCCGGCGGACCGGCTCTACGCCGCCCTGCTCGGGCGGCAGGTCGACACCCTGGGTCTGCGGGAGCCCGGCGACCGGGACGCGTAGGCGATCCCTACCCTGGGCCCATGCCGCTGACCGCCAAGTACGCCACGACCTGCGCCGCCTGCGCCGGGCCGATCGCGCCCGGCGAGGAGATCACCGACTCCGGCGGGAGCAAAAGCCGTCGGTGGGCCCACGTGCTGTGTCCCCCCGGGCTCTTCGATGCCGACGGGTCAGCCGTTCCGGTCGCCGGGGCAACCCCAGCCTCTTATCGGCCGGGCGGTCCCGACTCGGCCCTGTCGGTCTGGACCGACGGCGCCTGCTCGGGCAACCCCGGGCCGGGCGGTTGGGCGTGGGCCACCCGCGACGGCCGGCAGGACGCGGGCGGGTCGCCGCAGACCACCAACCAGCGGATGGAGATCCAGGCCGCGCTCGAGGCGGTCCGGGCGCTGGCCGGCCCGCTGGTCGTGGTCAGCGACTCGACCTACGTCGTCAACTGCTTCCGCGACCGCTGGTGGCAGGGGTGGCTGGCCCGGGGCTGGCTGACCAGCGCCAAGAAACCGGTGGCCAACCGGGATCTGTGGGAGCCGCTCGTCACGGTCGTGAACGACCGCGGCGACGTCAGCTTTCGCTGGGTGAAGGGTCACTCCGGGGATCCGATGAACGATCTGGTCGACTCCCTCGCCGTCGCGGCCGGCCGGCTGCAGCCGCGTTGACCGGCCGGGGCTCCGCCCCGAGGGTGACCGGCCGGGGCTCCGCCCCGAGGGT
>CAXTVE010000272.1:0-4709 GCA_964247485.1 uncultured Propionibacteriaceae bacterium | reverse complement strand
ACCCCGGTCCTCTGCCCTCGGCTTTCCGCCTCGGCCCTGGGGGCAGAGGCGAGGCGTACGCGGTCAGGGGTGGTCGGAGGCGTCGCGGCGGTCCAGGGCGCCGTGCAGGACCTCGTGGACGCGGGCGAGTCGGTCGTGGTGCCCGGCCAGCGGCTGCTGCGGCAGGTCGGTGAGCTCCTGCAGGGCGGCGTCGACCTCGAGGTCGCCGGTGTGCGGCGGCCCGTCGTCGGAGGTCGGCTCGCTCATCCGGCGGCCGACTCGGCGGCCTTCTTCATCGACGCCTTGCGGGCCGGGGCCCGCTTGGCCACCGTCCGGGCCTTGGCGGCGGCGCGGACCTCGGCCCGGAGCTCGGCCACCTCGTGACGCAGGTCCTGCAGCTCGTCGGCCCGGACGAAGCCGAGCCGGGTGGCGGCCTTGTCGACCTCGGCGACCACCAGGTTCTCCAGCAGGTCCCGGTTGGCCCGGCCCGCCAGGCCGATCTCCTCGGCGAGCTTGGCGAACCGCTCACCGGTGTCGACCACGATGTCCTCCAGGCCGACCTGGGCCAGCAGTGCCCGGGTGGTGGTCGCCGCCCGCTCCCGCACCCCGCGGGTCAGCCCGCCGACCAGGTTGGCGTACGCCTGCCAGGTCTCGGTCACACCGGTCGCCCTCTCTGCTGCTGCTCGTCTCGACGCCACGCTACCCGGCCGGGTCCCGGCGAACCGGCAGACTGGCACGCTAGTGCCGAGGCGGACCATGAAGGGAGAGCCACGGTGGGTCGCAGGGTCAGTGTGTTCCTCAGCTACCGGCGGGCGGACTCGCCGTATGCGGCGGGGCGGCTGGCCGACCGGCTCGGTGAGCGGTTCGAGCTGTTCATGGACGTCGACATCGCCCCCGGCCTGCACTTCGGCCAGGCCCTGACCGAGGCCGTGGCCGGGTGCGACGTGATGCTGGTGCTGATCGGGCGGTCCTGGCTCGAGGCAATGGACGAGGACGGCCGAAAGCGGCTGCTGGACCCGCGGGACTGGGTCGTCCAGGAGATCGAGGCCGCCCTCGCCCGCGACGTGACGGTGATCCCGGTGCTGGTCGACGGGGCCCGGATGCCGACGCCGGCCGAGCTGCCGGAACGGCTGGAGTCGCTCGGCTTCCGACAGGCGGTCAGCCTGCGCCACGAGTCGTTCGCCTCTGACATCACGACGTTGGTCACCGCGATCGAGCAGTCGGTGCCGACCGGGGCCGGCAGTGGCCCGGGAGCGGCGCCGGACCGCCAGATGGAACAGCGCCTGGTCGACGCCTGGCGCCAGCTGCGCGGCGAGTCCCTCGGATCGACGGCGACGCGAGCTCCGGCCAGCTCACCGGACGCGGCCGTCCCGGCGCCTGCGTCAGCATCGACTCGGCGGGTGCTGGCGATCGTGACCGTGGTCAGCTACCTGGTGCTGGTCCTGTCGTCGCTGCCGCTGAACAGCCCGAGCCGGCTGGCGACCTACCCGCTGCCCCGGATCCTGCTGGTGGGGGCCACCCTCGGCGTGACGGCCTACCTGGTCGCCGTGACCCGCTCCTACGCCGAGCGGCGGTCGCTGTGGGCCTCGGCCGGGCTGTGGGCGCTGGTGGCGGTGCCGGTCGGGGTGGCACTCGCCGTGGTCACCAGGAACGTGTCGAGCTTCGAGATGAACGCGCTGTTCTGGCTGCTGCTGTACGCGGTGGCCATGGTGCCCGGCGCCGTGGCCTTCGCGATGCTCCGGGAGCGGCACGGGACCGCTGCGCTGGGACCGGCGGTGCTCGCGTACCTGGTCGCAGTGTGCTCGCTGCTGGTCAGCGCGGTGCTGCTGCCCTGACCCCGGGTTCGACGGGGCTGCCCCGGTCGACCGAGTCCCAGGCCGCGTGGGCCGCGGCCCACACCGCCTCCGGCGCGTCCACGGGCGCACCCGCGACCTGCACCACCCCGTCGAGGACCGTGGCCAGAGCTGGTCCGCAACGCCAGCCCCCGGGTTCGGCCACCACGGTCAGCGGCGGTTGCAGCAGGGCGCGCAGGTCGAGTCCGAGGTGGGTCGGGCGCTCCGCGGGGACGGCGGCCAGCAGGTCCGCCGGACCGTGGGAGCCGGTGAGCACCAGCATGCTGTCCAGCCCGGCGTTGCGGGCACCGGCGATGTCGGTGTCGAGCCGGTCGCCGACGAACACCGGCCGCTGGGCGCCGAGGCGGGCGACGGTGTCGTCGAGCAGCGGCCGGTAGGGCTTGCCTGCCACCTCCGGAGTCACGGGCACGGCCATCGCGACCGCAGCCACGGCCGCCCCGTTGCCGGGCACCAGGCCTCGGTCGGTCGGCCGGGTCGGGTCGATGTTGGTGGCGACCCAGTGGGCGCCCCGGTGGATCGCCACGGCTGCCTCGTTGAGCTGCTGCCAGGTCAGGTCGACGCCCCAGCCCTGCAGCACGGCGGCGGGTTCGTCATCGGCGGACCACACCCCGACCAGGCCGGCCTCGGCGAGCGCGGTCGCCACCCCCTCGCCGCCCACGATCAGCACCTTGGCACCCGGGCCGAACCTCCGCCGCACCAGATGCGCGCCGGCCTGGGCGGAGGTGACCACGTCGGTGGCCTCGGCGCGAATCCCCAGCTCGACCAGGTGCGCCGCGACGGCGGCCGGCGGCCGGGCCGCATTGTTGGTCACGAACCCGACCCGGGTGCCCCGTTGGCGCAGGGCGGCGATGCCCTCCGCGGCACCCGGCACCGCCACCGGTCCGAGGTAGACCACGCCGTCCAGGTCGAACAGCGCGGCGTCGTAGTCGTCGACGACCGCGGCCCCGGTCGTGCTCACGCCTCGTCGGGCCCGTCGTCGAAGTCGATCAGGAACCCGTCCAGCTCATCGACGCGACCGGCGGCGTCGGTCTCCTGCTCGGGGTCCAGATCCGCTGCGCGGGCGAACCACTGGCGAGCCTCACCCGTCCGACCGGCTCCCAGCAGCAGGTCGGCATAGGCGTACCGCAGACGGGCGTGGGCCAGCTCCAGGCCCGGTGCCGGCCGTTCGCCGGGCTGGGCCTGCTCCAGGATCCGCAGGGCCTCCGGATGCTGGTCCAGATCCGCGCGCGCGCCCGCCTCGACGATCGTCATCTCCACCCGCAGCGCGGGGTCCAGTGGACGCCGCGCCGCCTCACGGGCCAGCTTGAGCGCATTCTGCGGGCGCCCCAGCGCCCGTTCGCAGTCGGCCATCACCGGCAGGTAGTCGTCGGTCCCGGTCATGCGTCGCAAGGCCCGGAACTCACTCAACGCGACGTCGAAGCGACCCGCCGCGTACGCCGTCTCGGCCGCCGCCTCCCGGACGATGGGCAACCGGGCGGCGCGGCGGCGAGCGGCCTCGGCGTGCGCGTACGCCAGCTCGGGCTCGTCGTCCACCAACCGACCGGCCATCACCAGGTGACCGGCCACGATCTCAGCCAGGTCTTTGGGCAGGCTGCGCCGCTCGGCCCGGCCCGCACGGTGCAGCGTGCGCGGGTCGACGGCCGCGGGCAGCCGCGGCGCGCGCTCCGACTTTGCCAGACCCGGTCGAGCCGGTTCCCGGTCCTGCGCCGGCGGCCGGGGTCTCAGCGCCGGCTCGCGCCGGTCCTGGTCTGCTCGCGATCGCCCCGAGCTCGGCTCCCGGCGATCACCTCCCGACCGCGGCCGTTCCCGTCCCGAGGCCTGCTCACCCCGCGGCGCAGGTCTCCGACCGGCCTGCGAGGTCCGCGGCTGTGGGGGCCGGCCGCCACCCGTACGAGGACGCTCCCCGCGCCGGTCTGCTTCCACCGAATGATCCTCTCACGCCCGAAAACCGTCGAAGAAGGCCGCAGCCGTACTGCCGCCAGCGAGCAAACCGACCCGCGTGCGGACGCACAAATACCTCAGGGGTGGCCACGAATGGCCACCCCTGAGGTGTGTGAATGTCCGGCGACGTCCTAGTCTCCCACACGGTTCCCCGTGCAGTACCATCGGCGCTGAGAGGCTTAACTTCCGGGTTCGGAATGGAGCCGGGTGTTTCCCTCTCGCCATGATCACCGAAACTCTATTGAGATATGCGGTGCTACTCCCGACCGTATCTCGGGAACTGCACAGTGGACGCGTAGCATCTTTGTAGGAACAAGCCCTCGGCCTATTAGTATCGGTCAGCTCCGTGCATTGCTGCACTTCCACATCCGACCTATCACCCAGTGATCTGCTGGGGGCCTTACCAGGTTACCCTGTGGGAGCCATCATCTTGGAGCGTGCTTCCCGCTTAGATGCTTTCAGCGGTTATCACTTCCGAACGTAGCCAACCAGCCGTGCCCTTGGCAGGACAACTGGCACACCAGAGGTTCGTCCGTCCCGGTCCTCTCGTACTAAGGACAGCTCTCCTCAAGACTCCTACGCGCGCAGCGGATAGGGACCGAACTGTCTCACGACGTTCTAAACCCAGCTCGCGTGCCGCTTTAATGGGCGAACAGCCCAACCCTTGGGACCGACTCCAGCCCCAGGATGCGACGAGCCGACATCGAGGTGCCAAACCATGCCGTCGCTATGGACGCTCGGGCAAGATCAGCCTGTTATCCCCGGGGTACCTTTTATCCGTTGAGTGACGGCGCTTCCACATGCCACCGTCAGATCACTAGTCCCGACTTTCGTCCCTGCTCGAGATGTCTCTCTCACAGTCAAGCTCCCTTGTGCACTTACACTCGAAACCTGATTGCCAACCAGGCTGAGGGAACCTTTGGGCGCCTCCGTTAC
>CAXTVE010000271.1:0-4710 GCA_964247485.1 uncultured Propionibacteriaceae bacterium | reverse complement strand
GGCGGCGACAGCTGGGGTGGCGCCGACGGCGAGGGCCGCGCCGGAGGCCGCGGCGGCGCCGAGCAGGGAGCGGCGGCCGATCAGGATCTGTGGTGTCAACATGGCGACCATTCGACCGGCGGGGCCCGGGTCCGGGCATCCGTAGCCGTTACGGAGTCCGCTCCGGCGACTACCGAACCGGCGCCGGGCCCGCGGGGGCGGGAGCGAAGTCCGGGTCGCCGACGGCGTTCGCGAACTCGCTGGTCTCCCGGTGGGACCCGGGCTGCGCCTGGTGGCCGTAGGTCTCCAGCTCGGCCATCACGGCGGCGTGCTGGTCGACGCAGATCACCACCAGGTCGCCCGGGTTGGACCGGGCCATGGCGTGCCGGGTGCTGTCGAGCTCGTCCAGCACCACCTCCACCTGCTTGCAGCGGGCCCCGTCCGCCATCGCCTGTCGGACGCCGGCCGCGACCCGGTCGGCCACCTCACCCCGCGTACGCCCCCGCAACGCCGCGTCCTCGCGCACGATCACCACGTCGAAGTGCGCGGCGGCCACCGCGCCGAGGTCGGCCATGTCGGCGTCGCGCCGGTCCCCGGCCGTGGACACGACCCCGATCCGGGAGATGTGGCCGAGGTCGTTGGTGGCGTCCAGCGCCGCTGCCGTCTTGTCCACGAAGTCGCCCAGCATGGTGAGGCCGGGCACGTTGTGCGCATAGTCGATGATCACCGTCCGGCCTGCCACGCTCACCTCGTTCAGCCGCCCGGGCGACAGGTAGTAGCTGGTGGAGAACGAGCGCAGGCCCTGCCGGATGTCATGCAGCGATGCCCCCGCGGCGAAGGCGGCGGCGGCGGCGGCGAGCGCGTTGGCCACGTTCATCCGGGCCCGCCCGCCGAAGGTCGCCGGCAGCAGGTGGGTCCAGGCCAGCTGCATCGTCCGCTGACCCTGCCGGATCACGATCATCTCGCCCAGGTCGCTGGGCTCCAGCACCACGGCCCGGCCGCCGCGGCGGCAGTGGTCGTCGATCATCTCCCGGACCTCGCTGCCCGGCTCGGCCATGCTGAACCAGGAGACGCGGCCCGAGCACCGGCTGCGCATCTTGCGGACGAGCGGGTCGTCGGCGTTCAGCACCGCGAAGCCGTTGCGGGGCACCGCCTCGACCACCACCGCCTTGACGTCGGCCAGCTGTTCAAGGGTGTCGACCCCGCGCAGTCCCAGGTGATCGGCCTGCACGTTGAGCACCACGCCGACGTCGTTGCGCTCGTAGCCGAGGCCCTCGCGCAGGATGCCGCCACGGGCCACCTCGAACACTGCGAAGTCGACCCGGGGGTTCTGCAGCACCATCTTCGCCGAGCGCGGGCCGGACGCGTCGGACCGGATGACCAGCCGCTCGTCCACCACCACGCCGTCGGTGGAGGTCATGCCCACCTTGCGGCCGATGCCCTTGAAGATGTGGGCGATCATCCGCGACGTGGTGGTCTTGCCGTTGGTCCCCGTGACGGCGACGATCGGGATCCGGCTCGGCGTCCCCGGCGGGAACAGCATGTCCACCACCGGCTTCGCGACGTACTGCGGGTCGCCCACCGTGGGGTGGGTGTGCATCCGGAAGCCCGGCGCCGCGTTCACCTCGCAGATGCCCCCGCCGGTCTCCCGCACCGGCGCAGTGATGTCGGGGGCGATGAAGTCGATGCCGGCGATGTCCAGCCCGACGACCCGTGCGGCCTCCTCGGCGATCTCGATGTTCTCCGGGTGCGCCTCCATCGTCCGGTCGATGGAGATGCCACCGGTGGACATGTTGCCGGTCAGGGTGAGCTTGACCATGGTCCCCTCGGGCGGCACGTCGTCCATCCCATAACCCTGGGCAGCGACCAGGTCGACCGCTGCCTGGTCGACCTTGATCCGGGTCAGCACCTTCTCGTGCCCGACCCCGCGCCGCGGGTCGGCGTTGGTCCGCTCGACCAGCGCGGTGATGCTCGAGCGGCCGTCCCCGACCACGTGGGCCGGCACCCGCTCGGCGATGGCGGCGATCCGGCCGTCGATGACCAGGCAGCGGTAGTCCCGCCCGTGCACGAAGGTCTCGACGAGAACCAGCCCGCCGCGCGACTCCTCCTTGGCGACGGGGAAGGCCGAGCGGACGTCGTCGTCGCTGCGCAGGTCGAGCATCACGCCTCGGCCGTGGTTGCCGTCCAGCGGTTTGAGGACCACCGGGTAGCCGATCCGGTTGGCCAGGCGTACGGCGTCCTCGACGGTGCGGACCGACTCCGACCGGGGCACGGGCAGGCCCGCGGAGGCCAGCAGGGTGAGGGTCAGCTCCTTGTTGCTGGCGATGTCGACCGCGACCGAGGAGGTCTGGGAGGTCATGGTGGCCCGGATCCGCCTGGCGTGCACGCCCTGGCCGAGCTGGACCAGCGAGGCCGTGTTCAGCCGCAGGTAGGGGATGTCCCGGCTGACCGCCTCCTCGACGATCGCCTGGGTCGACGGTCCGAAGGCCGTCCGCTCACCGCGGACGATGAACCGCTCGAGCGCCGCCTCGAAGTCGAACTCCGGGTCGGGCTGGACGAGGTCGTTGACCAGCCGGACCGCCAGCTCACCGGCGGCCAGCCCGACGGACTCGTCGTAGTAGGCGTAGATGACGTTGTAACGGCCGTGCACGCCCCTGACCTGCCGGGTCTTTCCGCGGCGCATGTCGTGCCCGACGGTCTGCTGCAGCTGGAGCGCGATGTGCTCGGACACGTGCCCGACCCAGGTGCCCTCGTGCAGCCGCTCGACGAAGCCGCCGCGCCGGCCGCGGCTGCAGGTGTGGTTGACCAGGCCCGGCAGCCGGTCGACCAGGGCGTCGGCGAAGCCGGGCAGGAGGTTGGTCGGGAAGTCCTCCAGGACCCCGAGGTCGACGACCAGCTGGATGGCCGGCTCGTAGTGCCAGATGTTGGGGCCCCGGTAGACGCGGCTGGACACGATGGTCAGCTCGGGCCGCGGCCCCGACGGCGTGCTCTCCATGCGACATCGACTCCTCGGGCAGATCCGGTGGTCTGATCTTCGCACCCACCCTGGCGCAACACTGGTGTTCGTGCCCGAGGTCTCTGCCGCTGGGCCGGTCGCCCGACCGGACGTTCTGCCGCGACTGGTCCGGTCCCCCTGGGCCGTGGCCGGGATCGCGGCTGGGCCGGCGGTGATGGCGGTCGCCGGCCTCACCCACCCGCCGCTCCTGACCCCGGAATCGGCCCCGCACTGGACCATGCTGCACACGTTCCTGATCCCGCTGTTCCCGCTCGTCGGACTCAACTGATCTGGCTCGTCACCGGCCTGCCGGGACCGCCGGCCTGGGTCGTTCGGGTCGCCGCGTTCGGCTACGCCGTGTTCTACCCGAGCGTCGACCTGCTCGCCGGGATCGGGGCAGGCCGCCTCGTGGAGACCGGTCAGGACCCGGACGCACCGGCCGTCCGGGCGTTGGTCGACCAGGGCAACACCCTGTCCGGAGTCGGGGAGGTCGCCCTGCTGGTCGGCGGCGTGATGGTGGTCGTGGCGCTGGTCCCGGTCCTGCCGCGGCGGTCCCTGGTGTGGGGCCTGGTCCTGCTGGCCGGCACGTACCTGTTCGCCGGGTTCCACATCTACCGGCCGTGGGGCGTGGCCGGCATGGTGCTGATAGCGGTCGGCTTCGCCGGACTGCTCCGGGCCCGGCAGGTGGCCGGCCGCTAGCTCGGCGTACGCCGGCGCACCCGCCGCGCGTAGTGCGCCGGGGACACGCCCTCGGCGGCGATCTCGGTGGCCAGCGTGCGCAGGCCGGCCTCAGCCTCCCGGGACTGCACCACCTCCGCGTCCGGCACCGGGGTGGCGTGGGCGATCAGCTTCCGCGCGTCCAGGTCGAACTGGCTGCCGGCGGGCCGCACGTGCCGCACCCCGCCGGCGACCCGCAGCCGTGCGGTGCCCTGGGCCCCGTACGCGTTGGCGACCACGTGCTGCCCGTCGACCACCGTCACCGCACCGCGACCGACGACCTCGAGCCGGGTCTCGTCGTGCACCACCGCTGCGGTGTCCTCATCGACCCCCAGCCCGAGCAGGGCGGGGGACTGGGCGACCAGCGACAGCAGCCGGCCGTAGCGGTTCCGCTGCTCGAAGTGCTGGTCGACGATCGCCCCGCGGAGCAGCCCCAGCCCGGCGGAGAGCTGGCTCATCCGCTGCCGCGGGGTGGCACCGCCGGAGCCGAACGCGATCATGTGCTCGGCCAGGATGCTCGCGCCGGCGGAGGTGCCCCCGACCACCGCCCCCCGCGCGTACGCGGCCGCGATCGCCTCGCCGAACGGCGTACCGGTGATGAACGCGCTGAGCTTCAGCTGGTTGCCGCCGGTCATGAACACCCCGTCGACGTGCCGCAGGGGCTCGACCAGGTCGGGGTCGGCGGCCTCGGCCCGGCTCGTGGGCCGCAGCGCGACCACCTCTCCGGCCCCCAGGTTGCTGAAGACCGCCCGGTAGACGTCGACCACCTCCGGCCCCAGCGACGACGCGCTGGGCACGACCGCGATGCGGGCCCCGTCCCCGCCGGCGGCGGAGAGGAAGGCGCGCAGCACCGTACGCCGGCGGACCTTGGCCTCGGCGCCGCCGATGGCCATCAGCGTGCGGGTCACGCGGCCTCCTCGCTCGCGCTCGTCGCCCGCGCTCCCGTTGGGTGCTGCGTTGGATTGTGAGCTCGCTAGCTCGCTCACGAGGAGTGTCCGGCCCAGCTCGCCGTCGCACAC
>CAXTVE010000270.1:0-4723 GCA_964247485.1 uncultured Propionibacteriaceae bacterium | reverse complement strand
GCCGCCCGGCTGCGGTCAGACGGTAGGTGCGGCGCCGCCGACCGCCCACCTCGGACCACTGGCCGCTCAGCCAGCCGGCCTCCTCCAACCGACGGAGCGCCGGGTAGACGGTCCCGGTCGGCAGGTCGAGGGCGCCACCGGAGCGTCGCTGCAGGGCCTCGATCACCGCGTACCCGTGCAGCGGCGCCGGCTCCAGGACGGCGAGCAGCAACCCGTCGAGATGCCCTTTGACGCGGTCGACCACCATGGGCAGACAGGCTACCCATCCGCACAGACTCCCGGTAGGGCTTCGGTCCATGACCAGGGGAAACCCTGATGCATAGCTTGGCAGCCTACGTATAGCGTCCCCGCCATGACCAACAACCGGCACCGCCTGTTCCGGCTGGTACTCGGCACCTGGCGCGTCGTGCTGCTCCTGTTCGCCGCCACAGTGGCCAGTCAGCCGATCACCATGGGCCTCTACTTGTCCGGCCGCTTCCCGATGATCGGTCTGCACCGCACGCTGGGCAGCACCGTTGCCGCCGTTGCCCTGCTCAGCGCCGCCCTCGCCGTGGTGTACGCGATCGCCGGCGGCCGAGTCTGGGTCGCGCCGGTCAGCGTGGTCCTGTTCCTGGCCACCGGGTTCCAGATCGGCGCGGGCTACCAGCGCAACCTGGCGGCGCACCTGCCGCTCGGGGTCGCCGTGGTCGGCACCGCGGTTGCGCTGGCGGGATGGTCCTGGACGCGGCCAGCGGCCCGGTGCCGCGTACGCGGTGGGGAAGCGGCGTGATCAGCCGGCGCCGGTTCCTCGCCGGCACCGCCGCCCTGGCCGGCATCGGCCTGACCGGCTGCACGCCGACCGACCGCGAGCAGACCGCCCAGCTGCTGCGCAGCGGGTTGCCGTTGCCGGAGCGCTTCACGCTGCCCTTCCGGACGCCGCCGGTCAAGGCCGGCCTCCGGAAACCGGGGGGCACCGCGTACGAGATCGTGCAGCGGGCCGCCCGGACGGAGATCCTGCCCGGCGTGCAGACCGAGATCTGGGGATATGACGGGATCTTTCCCGGGCCGACGATCCAGGCCCGGCGCGGCGAGACCCTCACCGTCCGGCACCGCAACCGGCTGCCGGTGCCGACTGTGGTGCACCTGCACGGCGGGCACACGCCGGCGGCCAGCGACGGCTACCCGACCGACTGCGTGCTGCCCGAGACCGACACCGACCACGCGGCCCACGACCACGAGCACGAGCGCGGTGACGTCCGCCACGGGAGCCGCGACTACGTGTACCCGACCGAGCAGCGGGCGGCGACGCTCTGGTACCACGACCACCGGCTCGACTTCTCTGGTCCGGCGGTCTGGCGCGGGCTGGCCGGACTGCACCTGGTCACCGACGACGAGGAGGAGCGGCTGGACCTGCCGGCAGGTGACCGCGACCTGCCGGTCCTGATCACCGACCGGTCCTTCGCCGAGGACGGGGCGTTCGCGTACCCGTCCCTCGACCCGGGGCTGCGACATCCGCACGGGGTGACCGCCGCCTTCCACGGCGGCGTGCTGGGCGACGTGATCCTGGTCAACGGGGTGCCCTGGCCGGAGCTGGCGGTGGACGCGGTGCGCTACCGGCTCCGGCTGGTCAACGGCTCCAACGCCCGGCGCTACGCCCTGACTCTCGACCCGCCGCCGCCGGAGGGGCCGGCGTTCACGCAGGTCGGATCGGACGGCGGGCTGCTGGACGCACCGGTGGGGCACCAGACGATCCCGATCGCCGCGGCGGAGCGGTTCGACGTGGTCGTCGACTTCGGCCGGTACCCGGTCGGCACGGTGGTCACGCTGCGCAACGGGCTCGGCGCCGGCACCGCCGACGCGGTGATGCGGTTCCGGGTGGCCCGGGCCGCCCCGGACGGGTCTCGCGTCCCGGACCGACTGAGCGAGGTCGAGCCGCTGCACGCCCGGGTCGGGGCCGGGGCGACCGTCCGCGAGTGGCGGTTCAGCCGCAGCCGGACCGGCACGCCGCACTGGGCGATCAACGGGCTGCCGTTCGACCCGGAGCGGATGGACGCGTACGCCCCCCTCGGGCAGGTCGAGCTGTGGCGGTTCCGCAGCGACGTGCATCACCCGGTGCACGTGCACCTCGACCCGTTCCAGGTGCTGAGCCGCGACGGTGGGCCGCCGCAACCCAGCGACGCGGGCTGGAAGGACACCGTCGACCTCCGCGCCTGGGAGACCGTCGAGGTGGCCGTACGCTTCAGCGATCAGGCCGGCCGATACCTGCTGCACTGCCACAACCTGGAGCACGAGGACATGATGATGATGGCCGCCTTCGCCACCGTCGCCTGAGCCCCGGCCCCCGTCGGGACGCGGCTGCTCAAGCAGTGATGGCGGCGACCAGGGCACGCATGGCCGAGGCGGAGCTGTCGGTCGCCGACGGGCCGAGGGCGGTGAGGCTGGCCAGCAGCGCCGCGATCTCGGCGAACGAGAGCGCGACCGGCTCGGGGCGGGTGTTGCGCGGCAGCCGGCTGCCGCCGTGTACCCCGGGCACGGTCTCGATGGGTACCCCCGACTCGCGCAGCCGGGCCAGGTCGCGCTCGACCGTACGCAGGCCGACCCCGAGCCGCTCGGCCAGCACCGCGCCGGGCACCGGGACCGGGCCGGCGCCGAGGAGCTCGACCAGCCGCTGCTGGCGCTCGACCCGGCGCAGGGTGAGGTGGTTGTCACGGGAGGCGGCGGCGAGCGGGTCCACACCGGCGAAATTACCGCCACCGGCGTGGCGGGGTTGGGTCCTAGCGTCGAGGACATGGACCAGATCCCGACTGCGACCGAGACCGTGGACGACTTCTTCGCCCGCTACACCGGCTACCTGACCGACGGCGACCTCGACGGGCTGGCCGGCATCTACTCCTACCCTGCGCTGGCCGTCAGCGCGCAGGGCTGTCTGGCGATCACCGACCCGCAGCAGACCCGGGACTTCTTCGCCCAGAACCGGGCGTTCTACCACTCCCGGGGGATCCACCGGGTGAGCGCCCGGGACATCGTCACCGATGTGGAGGTTCCCGGCGTCTGGGTCGGTCGGCTGGTGCTGCAGAACCACGACGCCGGAGGCTGCCCGGTCGACGGCGAGCGGAACGCGTACCAGATCGTCACCCTCGCCGACGGCTCGCGGCGGATCGCGGTCACCACGCCGCTCGACGCGTACGCCTGATCGTCAGGTGCCGTAGGCGGCGAGGAAGATGCGGACGGCCTCGTCGGCGTACGCCTCGAGCTCGGTCGCGCTGTGCAGCGGCTCGTCGCTCGCGTACGCCATGGCGCGGTTCAGCGGGATGGACAGCACCAGCCAGTTGAACTCCTGCGCGGCCAGCATCGGGTCCGGGGTCCGGAGCAGCCCGCGGCGCTCCCACGCTGAGAACCAGCGGGCGAACTCGGCACACGAGCGCTCCGGGCCGCTGGCGTACCAGGCCCGGGCGAGCTCGGGGAACCGCTCGGCCTCGCCGATCAGCATCCGCCGCAGCCGCAGCCGAGCGGGCTGCATCACATCGGCCAGGTGCCAACGGGCGTAGGCCCGCAGGTCAGCGGGCACGTCGGTGCTGGCGGGCATCGCAGCCATCCGGCTCTCGACGCCCTCCTCGTCCCGGCCGACGTCACTGGTGATCACCTCGACGAAGAGCCGCTGCTTGTCGTCGAAGTGCTTGTAGACGGTCTGTTTGGAGACGGCGGCCCGGGCGGCGACGTCGTCCATGCTGGTGCCGGCGTACCCCTTCTGCAGGAACAGCCCGTGCGCCGCACCGAGGATGGCGGCCCGCTTGCGCGCCGAGCGGCCCAGCTCGCCGGTCTCGGTCGCCGTCGTCCCACCGGTCATGAGACTGATACTAGACCGTCCAGTACTGATGCCGTAGGTTGCCTGGTACTGGACAGTCCAGTTCTCATCCAAGGAGGGCAGATGATCCCGACCATCGGCTTCGCCATCAGAGCAGGCCATCTCGACACCGACGGTGCCCGGATCTACTACGAGGTCCGCGGGAGCGGCCCGGCCGTGCTGCTGGTGGGCTCGCCGATGGACGCGGACTCGTTCGCTCCGCTGGCGGACCGGCTGGCCGGCGACCACACGGTGCTCACCGTCGACCCACGGGGCATCCACCGCAGCACCGTCGACGATCGAGACGCCGACTCGATGCCGCAGCAGCGGGCCGACGACCTCGCGCGGCTGCTCACGCACCTCGAGGCGGGACCGGCGGCGGCGTTCGGGTCGAGCGGCGGCGCGGTGACCCTGCTGGCGCTGGCCCAGGCCCGTCCCGACCTGGTGCACACCGTGATTGCGCACGAGCCGCCGCTGGACGAGCTGCTGCCTGACCGCGCGGAGCGGTATGGGGTGGCCGAGGCGATCGTCACCGCCTACCGCACCGAGGGGCGGGCCGCGGCCTGGCGGCTGTTCCTGGCCGACGCGAACATCGAGCTGCCCGAGCCGGTGTTCGAGCAGATCTTCGGCGCCCCGCTCGAGGGCCGGCCGGCGACCGACGAGGACTTCTTCTTCCGCCACGAGATGCGGCCGACCACCGAGTTCCGGCCCGACGTGGACGCCCTGCGGGCATCGGGCGTACGGGTCGTGGTCGCCATCGGTGAGGCCTCCGCCGGCCAGGTCTGCGACCGCACCTCGAGGGCGCTGGCCGAGGCGCTCGGAGTCGAACCGGTGATCTTCCCCGGCGACCACACCGGCTTCGTCGAGGACCCGGACACCTTCGCCCCCGCCCTCCGCCCC
>CAXTVE010000269.1:0-4774 GCA_964247485.1 uncultured Propionibacteriaceae bacterium | reverse complement strand
GACGACAAGTCGGGCCAAGACACGTCCGGCAAGGACTCCGGCGGTAATTCCGGTAAGGGCTCGGACGGCGATTCCAACAAGGGCTCGGATGACAGCTCTGGTGGAGGCTCCAACGATGAGTCCGCCGAAGACTCGGGTCACGGCAAGGGCTGAGCCCCACTGAACGAGCAGCGGTCCCGGCTCCGGGCCCGGTGGGCGGAGTTCTTCCGTGCCGACGACGTTCTGCTCGCCCCGGCCGTCCAGCGGCTGCGCGACGACGTCCGACAGCGTCCTACCGGGGCGGGTCGGCCGCTTCGACCGCACCGCGGCGGTTAGCCACCCGTGGCGCTACGGCAGGGTTTGGCTTCCGATCACGGAGAGCAGCTGAAGCTTCTCGTAGCTCTCGCTGCCGGGGGTTGCGGTGTAGACGAGCAGGCGGTGGGACTGGTCGGGATCGAGGAGCGACTGGCAGCTCAGCTCCAACGCGCCGACCTCAGGGTGGACGAAGTGCTTGACCTCGCGGGGACGGACACCGACCTCGTGGGCATGCCAGACCGTCCGGAACTCCTCGCTGCGCAAGAGGAGCAGCTCGGCCAGGTGGGCGGCTTGAGACTCGGGACCGCGGAGCGTGGCCACCCCCCGCAGGCCGGAGGCGAACATGCGGCCGAGGAACGGGTGGTCTTCGGGTGCGTACCGCTGGCGTGTGGCCGGGTCGGTGAACCACCGGTAGCCGATGCTGCGGTCGGGACCGCAGTACCTGGTCAGATTCCCGGTGAGCGAGACGCCGAGAGGAGTCTGACGCAGCGTCTCGCCGAGCTCGGTGATGATCTCGGCGGGGGTGTCGTGCAGCCGGTCGAGGATGCGCAGCAGGCCGGGGCTGATGTGCTCACTCACCGCACCGCGGGCCGGGGGCTGGTGGCCGGCGAGCCGGAACAGATGGTCACGTTCGTCGAGGGAGAGATGCAGGCCCTGGGCCATCGAGGCGATCATCTGCTCTGAGGGTTGAGGTCCCCGCTCACGCTCGATCCTCGAGTAGTAGTCGGTCGACATGTGGCACAGCACCGCCACCTCCTCACGCCGCAGCCCGCTGGTCCGGCGACGTTGCCCGCGGGGGAGGCCGACGTCTTCGGGTTGCAGCGACTCCCGCCGTCGCCGGAGGAACTCCGCCAACCCGACCCGATCGATCGCCACCCGCTTGCCCCTCTCGTTGCCGCCGTTCCGGGTCCTGTCTACCGCCCGTGCACGGGTCCAGCCACGGCCCGTCGATCCCCCTCTGCTGGCCGCCGGGACCGGCCGCCACCCCGGTGAGCACCCGGACAGCCTGGTCGGTGGCGCCAGCTGCCGTCGCTCGATCGCCGTCAGGTCGGCGTGCTGTGACCTCCGGCTCGAGCCCCCACCTCGCTCAGCCTGGTCCTGCCGGTCCGGGGATCAACGGGCCCTGCCCAATCCCGGTCTCCTGAGCGACGGTGGCAGCACCGTCCGACAACCAGGAGTGCCGTCATGCCACGCCGAAACCTCGACATCACCCTCGCCGACCTCACCGGCCAGCGCGCGCTGGTCACCGGCGCCAGCGACGGGATGGGCCTCGGCATGGCCAGCCGCCTCGCGGCCGCCGGTGCCGAGGTGATCATGCCCGTACGCAACCGCCGTAAGGGTGAAGCCGCGATCGCCACGATCCGGGAGCGCAACCCCGGCGCCGACGTGGCCCTCCGCGACCTCGACCTCGCCTCCCTCGACTCCGTCGCCGCCCTCGGTCAAACCCTGGTCAGCGAGGGCCGACCGATCCATCTGCTGATCAACAACGCCGGTGTCATGACCCCGCCCGACCGGCAGACGACCGCCGACGGGTTCGAGTTGCAGCTCGGCTCCAACCACCTCGGCCACTTCGCCCTCGTCGCCCACCTGCTACCGCTACTGCGCGCCGGTCACGCCCGGGTGACCTCCCAGGTGAGCGTGGCCGCCCGCAGCGGCCGGATCAACTGGGACGACCTCAACTGGGAACGCGCCTACCACGGCATGAACGCCTACACCCAGTCCAAGATCGCGTTCGGGCTGTTCGGCCTCGAGCTGGACCGCCGCAGCGCGGTCCCCGGCTGGGGCATCACCAGCAACCTCTCCCAGGGCGGCATACTTCTCGGCACCGTCGACACCGCCACGCTTCCCGCGCTGATGGCCGCGACCGACCCCGACAGCCGCGGTGGAACCCTCTACGGGCCCAGCGGCCTCGGCAACCTCGGCGGCCCGCCCGCCGTGCAGCAGCTGTACCCGCCGCTGCGCAGCCTCGAGGAGGCGCAGCGCATCTGGGCCGTCTCCGAACAGCTCACCCGGACCGCCTTCGTCACCGCCTGAGCGCCTCAACCGATGCGAGGTACGGCGGCGACGCCGGTCCAGGGTCAGCTGTGCTGCATCCCGCGGGCGGTTCACCAGTCCAGAGCGAGGTAGTCGTTCTGGCGCTGCTGCACCCGGGTCACGTGCAGGGAGTCGTCGCTCCGGTCCTGGTCGAGCAGAGCCGCCTGCCACCGGGCGGTGAAAGCGCAGATCCATGCGGCCGCGCCGGCTGCCGTCCGTCTCTCCGCCACGGACAGTGGTATTGCCCGGACGGACTCGTAGTCCCGCATGAAGTCGGCCACCTCTTCAGGGCCGGAGAGGTTGCCGGCACTCGTTTGTCGCTGGGCGTAGCAGGCTGCGGCGAAGCCGGCGATGACGGCCTCGGTGTCCGCGACGAGCTCCCAGTCGAAGGTGCCGACGAGTGCCCCGTCGGCCACCACGGTGTTCCCGGCGTACCAGTCGGCGTGGCCGACGACGACGGGAGCGCCGTCACGGTTGGCCAGGATCTGGTCGGCGGCGCGCCGACCGAACTGATCGAGCCACTCATACCCCGCGATGGTGGTGCTGAAGTCCAGGGAGGTGTCGTGGGGAACGGGCCAGGGTCCCGCTTGGTAGTGGCACCACGATGGTCCCGGGCCAGCCCGTCCGACCAGGTCCGGGCGGTCCTGCAGCAGCCGGATGTGCCGGGCCAGCCCGTCGGCGAGCAGCCGGCGGTCTGCTGCGTCTCGTCCGTCCGGCGGGGAGCCCACGATCAGCGTCTCAGCGGTGACCACGAGCCCGTCGACCTCGTCGGGTTCGGCCAGTGGAGCCGGGCAGGGGAAGTCAGCCGCGACGAGCAGGCGTTGCGCGTCCGCCGCGGCCCGGAGGGCTCCCAGATCCGCCGGAGGACGGTGGGTCTTGAACACCATGGCGCGGCCATCGGCGAGATCGACGCCCCAGACTGCGTCGATGCGTCCAGCTCGGAAGCGGACATGCCGAAGGCCACTGCCGAACTGTTGGTGGGCGTACGCATCCAGGAAGACGTAGATCTCCTCGGACGTCATCGACCCGAAGACTGCGCGTTCCGTGTCGCTGGCTGGTCCCAGCACCGACTCGGGTTGTGGCCCGGACACGCAGAACCTCCACCTTGGTGACGACGGCCGCGAACCCAGGTCGGAGAACGACCCTGCCGGGTGCCGGCGGCCAGCTAGGCGTCCGCCAGCACCTCGCGGATCTTAGCGGCGAACCCGGCCGGGTTGGCCATGAACCCGGCGTGGTCGCCCGGGAACACCGTCGCGGTGGCCCCGAGCCGCTCGGCGAGGGCGTCGGCCGAGCGGCGGGCCAGCTCACGGTGGGAGTCGGCGCCGGTGGCCACCACGACCCGCGGCCCCGACCGCAAGGCGTCGCCCTGTGGCTGGTAGCGGGTGAAGGGCCTGAGCATCCGGAGGAAGAACGTCGCGTCGTCGGCCTGCTGCTTGGCGGTCGGCTCGGGCGGCGGCCCCTGGTCCTCCGGGATCTCCATCCCGGGCGGGGGCCACTGGGCGTCCGGGATGCCGTCCTCGGTCACCGGCCCGTCGTGCATGACCATCGAGACGAACTTGCCCCAGCCCGCGCCCGACCCGTACGCCTCGTACGCCGCCGCCGCGCCGTCGACCGCCCGGCGGATGTACGGCGCGTCGGGCAGCATCTCGCCGACCGGCGGCTCGTGGGCGATCAGGGTGCCGACGAGACCGGGGTGCCGGGTGACCAGAGCCAGGCCGGCGACGGCGCCGCCGCTGCTGCCGAACACGTCTGCGGGGCCGCCGCCCAGCTCGCCGATGATCTGGGCCAGGTCGTCGGCCTCGACGTCAGGCGTCACGTCGGCGTCGGGCCGGTCGGTGGTGCTCTCGCCCAGCCCATGCGGGTCGTAGGTCACCACGGTGTGGTCCTCGGCCAGCAGGTCCGCCAGCGGCGCGAACGGCGCGTTGGTCATCGGCTGCCCGACCACCAGCAGCAGCGGGCCGGACCCACGTACCTCGTAGTAGACCTTGCCGTCGGCGACGTCAAGGTAGTGCTGGTGGGGCTGCGTGCTCACAAGGACCTCCGGGAGTTGCGGGGTGACGGTGGGACAGACCGGCTGCCCCGGGCAAACTCATCGCCACCGGCCTGGCTACTCCAGCCACTCGGTGACGAACCGGGGGCTGGCGTGGATGTGCACCGCCTCGTAGCCGGCTGGGCCGGTCCGGAAGGAGTGCGGCGTGTTCGCGGGCACCACCAGGATCTGTCCGGCGTGGGCCTCGACCTGCTCCGCGCCGACGGTGAAGGTGGCCGAGCCGCGCCGGACCAGAAAGGTCTCCGCGTACGGGTGGCGGTGCAGTCGCGGGCCTACGCCGGCCTGGGTCGTGGACTCCAGGATGAGCGAGATCCCCGCGCCGCCGGGCAGCTCCTCGTAGTTCTCGGTCCAGTCGTCGCCGTCGTCGCGGCCGTCCGCGCGGTCGATCACGTACCC
>CAXTVE010000268.1:0-4785 GCA_964247485.1 uncultured Propionibacteriaceae bacterium | reverse complement strand
GGGGCCGCCCGGGGGGGGGGGCGGCGGCGGCGGCCGGGTCGACGGGCGAGCCGGCCGCGTCGACGAAGGCGGTCTGTCCCGGGATCCGGTAGCCGACCCGCAGTCCGGGGTCGTCCAGGGCCGTCCGCAGCGTCGCCTCCAGCTCCTCGGGTGCCCGGACACCGGCGTGCATGTCACGCTGCAGCTCCGCCACCGCCCGCAGGGTCTGCTCCCGGTGCGGGAACACCAGCGCGGCCATCGCCGTGTTCAGCCGCCGGCGCAGCGGCAAGAGGACGACCAGGGTCAGCACGGTCACCGAGACCGCGACCACCACCGATTCGCGGGCGGCCAGCACCCCGGCCAGAGCCGAGACCAGCGCGACGGCGGCCAGGACCACCCCGGCGAGCACCGCGTACACGGTGGTCCGGACGAGCACCTCGTCGACGTCGAACCAGGTGCTGCGGACCAGGGCGATCGCGGCGGCGGCCGGCACCGCGACGTACATCGCGACCAGGCCGATGACCACCAGGTCGGCGGTGCCGAGCGCGAGGTAGCTGGCCCAGCACAGCAGCAGGGTCAGCGGGATGGTCATCGCCGCCACGGCCATCCACCGCAGCTGCAGCCGCTCGGCCGCTGCCGCCTGCCGATAGCGGACGAAGAGACTCGCCGCGCTGCCGATCAGGGCGGCGAGGAACAGCGGCAGCATGACCCAGGCCACGATGTCCGCGGCCGGCCAGCCCGCGAAGGCCCGGGGTCGGTCGGTGAACGGCTCGGCGTACGGCTGCTCGCTCAGTGCGGCGGCCACCACGAAGACCACCGGGACGGCGACCAACCCGATGAGGACGAACCGCCACCGGGGGGTGCGCAGCCGGCCGGTGGGGAAGAACAGCATGAGCAGAGCGAGCGGCACGTAGTAGGCCATCCACAGGCCCTGGCCGGCGGCGATCAGGTGCGGGCTCATCGGAAGGCTCGGGTCGGCTCCGGCCGCGGAGCCGTAGACGTCGAGCACGTTGAGGAAGATCAGGGTCAGTCCGCAGAACGCCATCAGCGGCCCGCACCGATGACCCGGGGCACGCCTGGCCACGACCGAGGCGAAAGCCAGGACCACCGTGGCCATCAGGACCGGGACCAGCCACAGGGTGAACAGACCGGCCGACGGCTCGATGACGACCACAGCGAGACCCGCCAGGGCGAGCACAGCGGCCAGCCCGACCTGGACCACGGTGAGCCGCGCAGGACCAACCATGCCAGCACCCTAGATCGCCCCACCGACACCCCGCATCCGTGCGAGTACGGACCCGGACTCGGTACCTGATCGAACGCTCCGACGGTCTCTACCTGTGGCGGACCCGCAACGCCGACCTCGACGTGCCGCCCGTCCGCTGAGGAGTGTCGGAGGCGCCGTCTACCGTCTAGGAGGTGACCCGCCTGCCGACCCCTGACCTCGACTCGACCGAGCGCTGGGTCGCCGAACACCTCGGCGATCTGGCGCTCGAGGGTGCCGGGGGTGTACGTCGGTCGGCGCTGTTCGCCGGGGGCCAGACGGCAGCCGACGCGGCCCTGGCCGGGTTCTCGGTCCGGGGGTACGCGAGCCGCCGCAGCCAGGTGCTGCCGGAGACGGCCCGGGGCGCCAGCCGGCTCTCGCCCTACATCCGGCACGGGCTGCTGCCGCTGCCCCGGGTCTGGGCGCACGTCGCGGATGGGCCGGCCAAGGACTCCGGCAAGTTCCGCGACGAGCTGCTCTGGCAGGAGTATGCCCGGCACCTCTACGCCCGGGTCGGCCGGCAGATCGCAGTGCCGTTGCGGCGCGAGCCGGCGGTGGGGGAGGGCTGGCCCGACGAGCCGTGGCCGGCGGCGATGGCCTGCATGTCCGAGGTGCGGCGCGGGCTGGCCGAGGACGGCTGGCTGGTCAACCAGTCGCGGATGTGGGCGGCGTCGCAGTGGACGGTGCGGGCCGGGGCCCGCTGGCAGGAGGGGGCCCTGCGGATGTACCGCGACCTGCTGGACGGGTCACCGGCCGCGAACGGCCTGGGCTGGCAGTGGGCCATCGGCACGGCAACGGGAAAGCCGTACGGGTTCTCGCGCTGGCAGGTCGAGAAGCGGGCACCGGAGCTGTGTGAGGGGTGCACGCTGCGGAAGCGTTGCCCGATCCAGGGCTGGCCGGCGGCGCAACCGGGCGGCCGGGCCGAACCGCCCGAGGCGCTCCGTGGCGACCCGGACCCGGAGCGGACCGGCGGGCCGATCCAACCCGTCGTCACCGGGGTGCCCGAGGCCGTCTGGCTGACCGCCGAGTCCCTGGGCGACGAGGACCCGGCGCTGGCCGCCCAACCGACCCTGCCGGTCGTGTTCGTCTTCGACGCGCCGCTGCTGGCCCGGCTTCGGCTGTCGGCGAAGCGGCTGGTCTTCCTGGCCGAGTGCCTGGCCGACCTCGGGCAGCGGCGGGAGGTGGAGGTGCACCGCGGCGACCCGGTCGAGGTGCTGGCCGGCCGGCCGCTGGCCGTCACCTACGCGCCGGTGCCGGGGTTCGGCGTACGCGCGGCGCGGCTCGAGGTGGCCGCGTTGCACCCCTGGCCATGGCTGCGGCGGCCCGCCGGTGGCTCGGTGGCCTCCTTCACGGCCTGGGCCGGGACCCAGAGCCCGAACGCGGGCTCACCCAGACCTCGATCACGGGCCAAGGCCCGGGGCAGGGGATGAGTTCGGCGGTGGTCGTAGGTCAAGATGCTGACCCGTCGTCCGACGAGAGGAACGCACTCCATGACGAGCAACGGCGTTGAGCAGACCACCCCGGGGCTGGTGACCGTCGAGCCGGTGACCACGGCCGTGGTGAAGGCCACGATTCCCAGCACCGAGGTGACCAACTTCTTCGACCGGTCCTTCGGAGTGCTGGGTGGGGCACTGGCGGCCCAGGGCGTCACGCCGGCGGGGCCGGCGTTCGCGCTGTACCACGGCGTCCCCGACGAGACCATGGACCTGGAGGTGGGGTACCCCACCGACCGGGCGATCGAGCCGGACGGCGCGGTCGAGGCCGGTGGGCTCCCCGGCGGGAGGGTGGCCCGGGTGGTGCACGCCGGCTCGTTCGACGGACTGATCGACGCGTGGCAGCGGCTCGGTGCCTGGATCGGCGAGCAAGGTCTAACCCGTGGTCAGCCCTACTGGGAGGTCTACCTCACCGAGCCCAGCCCGGACATGGACCCGGCCGACCTGCGCACGGAGCTCAACTGGCCGATCGGCTGACACCAACTAGGTTGACAGCGTCTATCTACACCTCCTAAGGTTGGCATTGTCAACCTGGAGGTGAGGCGGTGGGCGAGACAGCGGTCCGGCGGCGGAACGCCACCTACTACGCCGGCGATCTGCGGCGGGACCTGCTCGACGCCGCGCTGGCCGTGATCGCCACCGAGGGGACGTCCGCGGTCAACCTCCGTGCGCTCGCTCGCCAGCTGGGCGTCTCACACGCGGCGCCGGCCAACTACTTCGCCGACAAGACCGCCATCTTCACCGCCATTGCCCAGGAAGGCTTCGAGCTGATGGGCGGGGCGATGGCTCAGGCTGTCGGGGAGGTCGGCGACGACCAACCGGCCGCGGCCCGGCAGGCCGCGACCGGACGGGCGTACCTGCAGTTCGCCCTCGGGCACCCGGCCCACTTCGAGGTGATGTGGCAGGGCGACCTGCTGCGGCGCGGTGATCCGGCGCTGGACGCGGCCGCGGACGCCACCCTCGACCAGCTTCTCGCGGGCGTCCGCGGTGCCCAGGCCGAGGGCTGGGCGAGGGGGGCCGACGAGCGAACCGTCGCCTACCTGGCCTGGGCCACCGTCCACGGGCTCGCCGTGCTCTGGCTCCGCGGCCCGCTGTCCAACCTTGACGACCGTCCGTTCGCGGCCGTGGCCGCTTCCGTCGGCGCCCTGCTCACCCAGTCGCTGGCCACCTACGCCTCACCCACCTCCGAAGGAGACCCCCATGCCTGAGCTCACCACCCCACCGGGCCAGCTGCGCGTCGGCGACGCCGAGCGCGAGCGGGTGACCGACCTGCTTGCCGAGCACCATGCCGCGGGCCGGCTGACCATGGTCGAGCTCGACGAGCGGCTGAGCGCGACGCTGGCCGCCCGGACCCGCGACGACCTGGTCGCGCCACTGGCCGACCTGCCCCCCGTGGTGCGTACGCCAACGCTCGCGCCGGTCAACAAGCGGTCGCAGTCCGCCAAGGCCGTCGGCTGGCGGGCCCACCTGGCCAGCTACGTCGCGGTCATCCTCGGGCTCTGGCTGGTCTGGGCGGTCACGGGCTTCGGCTACCCGTGGCCGATCTGGCCGATGCTCGGCTGGGGGATGGGCCTCATCGGCCATCGCACCCAGGCCAGCCTGTGCGGCCGCCGGGCGTCGTCCTGAGCGCTCACCAGGCCCGCAGGTCCTGATAGAGGACCTCGGCCAGGGTGCTGCCCTGTTCGTCGAAGGCCGGTGACGGCACCCCGGTGACCGTGAACACCGCCAGGCGGTTCCCGGCCAGGATGAACCAGGCCGTGCCGTGTCCTGCACCACTGTCGAACTGGTAGCGCCGAACCTCGTCGGGCGTGGGGTAGGAGTAGAAGCCGGTCTCGCCGCGGTCGTCTTCGCATCCCTCGGTGGCCTCATGGGCAGCGAACATCATCCGGCCGGCCTCCTCGGGTGTGGCGAACCGGGTCCGGACGAGCCGGGCCTTGATCCCGCTCCCCGACTGAAACAGCACCTCATCGGACGCGTCGACGACAGCCGCGCGGCCGAGCATCCGCTCGACGCAGGAGTCGGGGGTCACCCCGGATCCGCCGTCCGCCC
>CAXTVE010000267.1:0-4819 GCA_964247485.1 uncultured Propionibacteriaceae bacterium | reverse complement strand
GCAGATCGCGTTCAACTCCGGCCTCGAGGGCGGGGTCGTCGCGGAGAAGGTGCGCAACCTGCCGGCCGGCGAGGGCCTGAACGCGGCTACCGGTGAGTACGTCGACCTGGTGGCGGCCGGCATCATCGATCCGGCCAAGGTCACCCGTTCGGCGCTGCAGAACGCCGCGTCGATCGCCGCGCTGTTCCTCACCACCGAGGCGGTCATCGCCGACAAGCCCGAGAAGGCCGCGCCCGCTCCGGGTGGCGACCCGTCGGGTGGCATGGGCGGGATGGACTTCTGAGGTCCTAGCTCCGTTCACGAGCAACATCCGCAGAGGCGGTCCGAGACTTCTCGGGCCGCCTCTGGCGTGTCTTCCCGAGCTGTCCTACGTAGGTGCTCCCGGCACCGTCGATGCATGACGATCCCGCCCAAGAAGAGCGGAAGAGGGATCAGCCGGCGAAGAGGGCCGGTAGCTTGACCAGCAGCTGGTAGAAGCCGTAGCCGAAGGGTACGAGCACCCAGAGCCAGGCGAGCACTGCGCCGAGCCACTGGACGGGGCCCCAGGGCCGGCCGGGCCGGTCGGCCTCCGACATCGTCATGCCTGGGCTCCTTCCTGGGCCTGCACCGATCGTTCCGGCTCGTAGAACCGTTCGTCGACGGGCCTGATCAGCTCATTGCAGACGAAAGCGATCACCAGCAGTCCGATCATGATCGAGAACGAGACGGTGTACAGGTCCGGCCCGGTGATGCCGGCCGCCTTGCGCGAGTCGGCGATCGCGTTGACGATCAGCGGTCCGAGCACCCCCGCCGTCGACCACGCCGTGAGCAGGCGCCCGTGGATCGCGCCGACCTGGTAGGTCCCGAAAAGGTCCCGCAGGTACGCCGGCACGGTCGCGAAGCCGGCACCGTAGAAGCTCAGGATCAGCAGGCAGCAGACCAGGAACAGTGGTTGGCTCGCGTTCTTGGTCAAGGTGACCGTCAGGTACAGCAGCGCGCCGACGCCGAGGTAGATCCGGTACATGTTCTTGCGCCCGAGCAGGTCCGAGGTCGAGGACCAGATGATCCGGCCCAGCGAGTTCGCGAGCGACAGGATCGCCACGAAGCTCGCCGCGGCGGCCGCCACCGCCGCCCCGCC
Source organism: uncultured Propionibacteriaceae bacterium (assembly GCA_964247485.1). GTDB lineage: Bacteria > Actinomycetota > Actinomycetes > Propionibacteriales > Propionibacteriaceae > Microlunatus. Next base: position 3,702 of record CAXTVE010000267.1, on the reverse strand, counting down.
GAAGAAGTCCTGGAAGATCGGCGAGGCCTTCTCCAGGATCCCGATTCCCGCGGTCACGTTGAAGCAGAGCACGACCCACAGCAGCCAGAACTGGCGGGTCTTGATCGCGTTCGCGGCCGAGACGTCGTGGCGGTTGATCAGGTCACCCTGCTTGGCCGTGGCCGGGTCCCAGCCCGCCGGCGCCCAGCCCGGTGCGGGCACCCGGATCAGCAGCCAGCCCAGGGACATGAAGACCGCGTAGATCAGTCCCATCACCCAGAACGTGGTCGCGATGCCCCGGACCGCGGGTGGGTCGGTCCCCGCCCCCGCGCCGAAAAGCGAGAGGAGCTGCGTGGTCAGCGGCGACGCGATGAGCGCACCCCCGCCGAACCCGAAGATCGCGATGCCGGTCGCCAGCCCGGGCCGGTCCGGGAACCACTTGATCAGGGTGGAGACCGGCGAGATGTAGCCGATGCCCAGCCCGATGCCGCCGATGAACCCGTAACCGACGACGACGAGCCAGTACCAGCCCAGGTAGAGCCCCAGCCCGGACACGGCGAAGCCGGACACGAAGAACGCCGACGACGTCACCATCGCCCAGCGCGGTCCGCGGGCATCCACCCGCGTGCCGAACAGCGCGGCCGACAGGCCGAGCATGATGATCCCGAGCTGGAACGGCAGCGCGCTCGCGACCCCGCTGATGCCGAGGCTCTTCTCGAGCGGCGGCTTGAACACGCTCCACGCGTACGCCTGGCCGATCGCGAGATGGATCGACAACGCCGCGGGCGGGACCAGCCACCTGCTCCACCCGGCGGGGGCGACGATGCGTGCACGGTCAAGGAACCCGGCTGCCATGTGTGCCCCTCGTCGTCGGTGACGTTGTGAGCGAGAGCCTATGCCAGGGGCGACCGGTCGCGACCCGGACCTCCTGCACGTCCCGGAACGCCGAAGGAGGCCGGTGGTCAGCGGGCCCGCTCGAGGCTGATGAGGCTCAGCTGCCCGCTGGGCTGCCGCCTCGGGCCTTACGGCCGCGGGGTTGAGTCGAAGCGGACTGCGGCCAACGGGATGCTCAGGAGGGGCCGGGCGGCAGGGGGACGATGGGCTCGACGCTGGCGGTGTAGTCGTGCAGCTGCCCGGCGTCGGGGGTGTCGGTCGGCCACTCCGCGGTGGGCCAGCCGTACGGGAGCGCCTCCGGTGTGTACGTCCACGTGCCCGTCTCGACGGGCACGCTCGGACCGAGGAGCGTCGCCGCGTCCTCGGCGGTCTCGGCCGGGATGCCGCGGAACGTGCCGAAGCCGGGGAACTCGACGTCGACCGTCCGCACGCCCGCCGGCAGGGCGGGGTAGTTGGTCACCAGGCGGGCCGACACTCCGGCGTTCCGCAACCCGGCGGCCCACAGGCCGATCCCGCTGCAGAGGCAGTCGTAGGCCGGCCGGTTGTTCACCGTGGTCCGCGTCCACTCGGGCGCGAGAGAGGCCCGTCCGGTTCGCAGGATCGGCCCGCTGGCGGCGTTCGCATCGGTGACCTCGACCCCGTCCGGCGGCCTGCTCGACACCGGCGGTCCGTAGTCGAGCACGCGGCTGGCCTGGTCGGTGACCGAGGTCAGGGTCCACTCGAGGCTGGCCTGGCCCGGGGACACCACGACCCCGCTGACCCGGATCCACTGGAACTGCTCCGACCGGCTCGGGTTCCGGAAGTCGATCTTGTCCTGTCCCGCCTGGCCGGGCTCACCCGGGCGCGCCAGATCCGTCGGCGCCAGCGCCGTCGGCGCCGTGCCGAGCGGGCTGACGGGCACGTGCCGGAACGGGGCGACACTGGTCAGGCTCACGTCGACGAAGGCCAGCGAGTCGGGGAGGGCCGGGAAAGCGGTCTGCAGCACCGTGGTCTCGCCGAGGCGGATGTCCTGCTCCAGCCGCAGCAGCGGGGTGCACAGACAATGGTTGAACTCCTCCCGCCGCTCGTGCCGCAGCGGCTGGTAGGCCCGGCGGGCCTGCGGGTCGATCAGCACCCCCGCCGCCTCGCGGGCCGGGGTCTCGAGCCCGAGCTCCAGCGATGGCAGGCGATCACCGAAGCCGTAGCCCGGAGCGCCCACCGGCGTGATCGACCAGTCGAGCACCGTGGCGCCCTCGATCCGGCGTACGGCGTGCACGGCGAAGCGGAAGGTGACCGGGAGCTCGGAGTAGCCGCTGACCCAGAGCCGCTCGCCGGCCACCGGCAGGTCGGGGTACGTCGGTAGGGGTTCGGACCGGTCCTCACGGTCGACCGGCCGCTGGGTGGTCGGCTCGCGGGTGCGGAACAGCCCGGGCTCGCGGGTGTCGTAGGTGCAGCCGGACGCCAGCACCACCGCCGCGCAGGCCCACGCGGCCGGTCGTCGCCACGCCGCCGACATTCCGCCAGCCTACGAGGGGGCCCCCTGACCGACGGGCCGTCGCTATCGTGGCCACCGTGACCACGCCACCGCTGAAGCTCGTCGACGGTCACAACGACCTGCCGTGGGCGATGCGCGGGGTCGGCTACGACTTCGCCGCGGTCGACATCGCGCGGTCGCAGCCCCAGCTGCACACCGACCTGCCGAGGCTGCGGGCGGGCGGCGTCGGCGCGCAGTTCTGGTCGGTCTACGTGCCGTGCACCCTGACCGGCGCGAGCGCGGTCACCGCCACCTGCGAGCAGATCGACGCCGTGTACGACATGGTCGAGCGGTACGCCGACGATCTGGCCCTGGTCACCACCGCCGACGGGCTGGACGCGGTGCTGGCGGGCGGCGGACCCATCGGCAGCCTGCTGGGGGCCGAGGGCGGGCACTGCATCGACAACTCGCTCGGGGTGCTGCGGCTCTACTATCGCGCCGGGGTGCGCTACCTCACCCTGACCCACAACGAGAACACCGACTGGGCCGACTCGGCCACCGACGAGCCGCGGCACGACGGGCTGACCGCCTTCGGCCGCGAGGTCGTCGGCGAGATGAACCGGCTCGGCATGCTGGTCGACCTGTCCCACGTCGCCGCCACCACCATGCACGACGCGCTGGACGCGACGGCCGCGCCGGTGATCTTCAGCCACTCGTCGGCCCGGGCGGTCTGCGGTCACCCGCGCAACGTGCCCGACGACGTGCTGACCCGGCTGCCCGACAACGGTGGGGTCTGCATGGTCACCTTCGTGCCGTTCTTCGTGAACCCGGACGCGTACGCGTGGTCACTGGAGGTCAAGGCCGCCGCGGAGGCGGCCGGGATCGACCCCCGGGACCTCACCGCCTTCTACGCCTTCCACCAGGACTACCCGACCCCGGCGCCGCAGGCCTCGCTGGCGGACGTGGTCGCCCACCTGGAGCACGCCCGGTCGGTGGCCGGCATCGACCACCTCGGGTTGGGCGGCGACTACGACGGCGTCCCGGTGACGCCGGTCGGGTTGGAGGACGTGTCGGCGTACCCCCGCCTGCTCGACGCGTTGCGGGACCGGCACTGGTCGGAGGCCGACCTGCGGCAGCTGTGCTCGGGCAACGTCAGCCGGGTGCTGCACGAGGCCGAGGCGGTCGCCCGCGGGCGCCGGGCGACCCAGCACCCGTCGCTGGCCAGGATCGAGACCCTGGACGCGTGAGCGACGGCGGCGCGGATCCGGGTTCCCGGAGCGCCAGCGACGGGCCGAGCCCTCCGGGGGGTCGCCCCCCCAGACGGGACGGCCTGCTCGACGTGCTCGTCCGGCACGCGGCCGACGCCGAGCGGGCCC
>CAXTVE010000266.1:0-4833 GCA_964247485.1 uncultured Propionibacteriaceae bacterium | reverse complement strand
CCAGCGCCGACGACGACGACGTGCCGGGCGCTCACGCGTCCCCCTCGCTGGCGCCGTCGGGCTGATCACCGCGTACCACCTGCGGCGCGGGGGCGCGGACGTGACGCTCGTCGACGCCCGCGAGACGGGCCGGGGTGCCGCCGAGGTCAACGCCGGCTGGATCGTCCCGGCCGAGTCGGCCCCCGTGCCGGGCCCGGGGATGATCAGCCAATCGCTCAAGTGGATGCTGCGGCGCGACAGCCCGCTCTACATCCGCCCGTCCCTCGACCCCGTGTTCGTCCGCTTCATGCTCGGCATGTGGCGCAACTGCACCGCCGAGGCGCAGCGAGCCGGTTTCGAGGCGCACCTGCGTCTCGCCGACGGCACCACCGAGGCGTACGAGGAGTACCGGGCCGACGGCATCGACTACGAGCTCCGCCACGACGGACTGCTGATGGCGTTCCTGGACCGGCACAACCTGGACCACCACCGCAGCCTGCTGGACCTCACCGAGCACTATCGGCGCGACCCGCAGGTGCTGGTCGGAGACGCCGTCCGCGAACACGAGCCCAAGCTGTCCGACCGGGTGTACGGCGGCATCTTCTTCCCCCACGAGCAGCACATCGACCCGAACGCCCTGATGCGCGGGCTGCACCGGCGGCTGGTCGAGCTCGGGGTGAGGATCGTGGAGCACGCCCCGCTCGCCGGCGTACGCACCGGCCGCGACCGGATCACCGAGATCACCGCCGGGGAGGAGCACATCGCCGCCGACGCCTACGTGCTCGCGGCCGGGGCCTGGACCGGACCGATCTCCAGGCTGCTGGGTGTTCCGCTGCCGGTCCGGCCGGGCAAGGGCTACAGCATCGACACCCCGGCGTACGCGCTGCGGAGCTCGGTCAACCTGTCCGACGCCAAGGTCGCGGTCACGCCGCTCACCCGCAACCTGCGGCTGGCCGGCACGATGGAGTTCGGGGGCCTGGACGAGGAGCTGAACCAGGTCCGGGTCGGCGCGATCCTGGCCGCGCCGGCGCGCTACTTCCGCGACTGGACGCCCCCGAGCACGCCCGTCACCCCGCGGGCCGGGATCCGCCCGATGACGCCTGACGGCAAGCCGATCATCGGCCGGCTGGGTCCCTACGCGAACGCCTTCGTCTCCACCGGCCACGGCATGCAGGGCATCACCCTCGGACCCGGCTCAGCGCAGGCGCTGACCACGCTGGTCCTGCACGGCGACCTGCCCGACGTCCTGGTCCCCTTCTCCCCCGACCGGTTCGGCGTCGTCCGCCGCCAGCGGACCATCAGCCCCGACCAGCAGGAAGCGACCAGCCATGCCGCGTAGGACCGTTCACCTCTCCGGCATCCTCGCCGCCGTCACCACGCCGTTCACCGGCGACGGCGGCGCGGTCGACGAGGCCGCCCTGACCGCACAGACCGAGTGGCTGATCGCCTCCGGCATCCACGGCCTGGTGCCCTGTGGGACGACCGGCGCGTGCCCGGCGCGGCGCCCCGCGCAGCACGGCCGGGTGATCCCGCTCTACGGCGCGGCCGCTGCGGGCCGCGTCCCGGTCGTCGCCGGGGTCGGAGCGCTGGCTACCGCCGCGGCGATCGACCTGGCCCAGCACGCCGAGCGGGCGGGGGCCGACGCGGTGATGTTGGTGCCACCGTTCTACGACCCGCTCGACTTCGCCACGCTGCTGACCTTCCTGCGGACCGTGGCCGACTCGATCTCGCTGCCGGTCGTCTACTACAACGTGCCGGGCGCCACCGGGATCCGGCTGACGGCGGACCAGATCGCCGAGCTCGGCGGGATCGAGGGCGTCGACTACCTCAAGGACACCTCGGGCGACGCCGTCACACTGACCGACCTGCTGGTCAACCGCACGGACGTGATCAGGGCCTTCAACGGCTGGGACACGCTCACCTTCGTCGGGCTCGCCCTGGGCGCGGAGGCCGCCGTCTGGGGGGCCGCCGGCGTGGTGCCAGAGCTGGCCGTCCGGCTGTGGGACACCCTGGCCGTCAAGGGTGACCTGGCCGAGGCGCGGGAGCAGTGGCGCCACCTGTGGGCGATCAGTGACTTCCTCGAGTCGGTGAACTACGTGGCGGGCGTCAAGGCCGGCCTGGAGCTCGTCGGGCACCCGGCCGGGCCGCCCCGGGCGCCGATCCAGCCGTTGACCGGCGAGCAGCGCGGGACCTTCGCGGCGATCCTGCAGCGGGCGGGCGTGGCGGTCGTCGGGGCATGATCACCAGGTGAGGATCCGATGACGGTCTCGCTCACGCTCGAGGCGATCGAGGTGCACGCCGCAGGCGAGGCGGGACGGGTGGTCACCTCGGCCGCTGACCTGGTGCGGGGCGAGACCATGGCCGAGCGGCTCGCCTACTGCCGCGCCGAGCTCGAGGATCTGCGCCGGCTGATCCTGCACGAGCCGCGGGGCTATCCCGGGCTGTGTGCGGTGTTGGTCCTGCCCCCGGTCAACCCGGGCTCGGCCTTCGGGATCATCGTGCTCGAGCAGGGCGGCTACACGCCGATGTCGGGGAGCAACACCATGTGCGCCGTCACGGCGATGCTCGAGTCCGGCCGGGTGCCGATGGTCGAGCCGGTCACCGAGGTCCGCATCGACACCGCCATCGGGACCGTCACCTCCGAGGCCGCCGTCTCGGGGGGGAAGGTCACCAGCGTGACCGTGTCGAACGTGCCCGCGTTCGTCGTCGGGCTGGACGTGCCGCTGGAGGTTCATGAGCTCGGCACGGTGCCGGTGGATGTCGTCTTCGGCGGCCAGTTCTTCGTCCAGGCGAAGGCCGCCGACCTCGGCCTCGAGCTGGACCCGGCCCGCGGGCGGGAGCTGACCCGGGCGGCCGCCCTGGTCAAGCTGGCCGCCTGGCAGCAGCTGAGCGTGCGGCACCCGGTCAACCCCGCGATCGACCGCGTCAACCTGGTTACGCTGCACTCCGGCGACCGTGCACCCGGCCGGGTCGACCGGAATGCGACGGTGCTGAGCAACGGCACGCTGTCGCTCGACGACCCGAGCACCTGGACCGGGGCCCTGGACCGCTCTCCCTGCGGCACCGGGACCTGCGCCCGGATGGCCGCCCTGCACGCGCGCGGCCAGCTGGCCGTCGGCGAGCGGTTCCCCCACCGCAGCATCCTCGGCAGCGAGTTCGTCGGCGAGCTGACCGGCACGACCACCGTCGGCGCGTATCCGGCCGTCCTGCCGCAGGTGACCGGTCGGGCCTGGGTGACCGGCCACAGCCGCTGGGTGCTCGACGACACTGACCCCTTCCCGACCGGCTACACCGTCGGCGACATCTGGGCCCCCCAGCCCGCAGGAGGATGATCCGTGAGGGAAGTACCCGCGAGAGGAGTACCCGTGAGCACCGAGCGTCGGGTAGCGAGAAACCCGGTTCCGCCTGGACGACCGAACGGGGCATCGCCGACGGTGGTGGCCGGATTGAGTAGTCGATGGCGAGTGAGTGGAGGAAGGCGGAACCCGAAGGTTTCGAGCGGGCGCGAGGTGCAGCACTCGTGACCAGCCAGTTCATCGACGGAAAGCCCTGCGAGGCCCGGAGCGGTGGGACCGACGTGGTCCGCGACCCCAGCACCGGGGAGGTGGTCGCCGAGGTCACCCTGGCCGGGGCCGACGACGTCGACCGCGCCGTCCAGGCCGCGCGGGCCGCGTACGCGGACTGGTCGCGGGCCACGCCCGCCGACCGCTCGGCGGTGCTCACGACCTTCGCCCGGCTGCTGGCCGACCGGGCTGAGGAGGTCGCAGCGCTGGAGAGCCGGATCGCGGGCAAGCCGATCCGGCTGGCGACCGAGTTCGACGTCCCCGGCACCATCGACAACGTCGCGTTCTTCGCCGGTGCCGCCCGCAACCTCGAGGGCAAGGCGACCGCGGAGTACTCCGCCGACCACACCTCCTCGATCCGGCGCGAGCCCGTCGGGGTGGTCGGGTCCATCTCGCCGTGGAACTACCCGCTGCAGATGGCCGCCTGGAAGATCCTGCCCGCCGTCGCCGCCGGCAACACGATCGTGCTCAAGCCGTCCGAGCTGACGCCGCTGACGTCGCTGCTGTTCGCCGAGATCGGCACCGAGGCCGGACTGCCGCCCGGTGTGGTCAACGTGCTGACCGGCACGGGTGCGGAGTGCGGCGCGGTGCTGCTGCGGCACCCGGACGTGGACATGGTCTCGTTCACCGGCTCGACCCGGGTCGGCCGCACGGTGCTGGAGGCCGCCGCCACGAACGCCAAGCGGGTGCACCTCGAGCTCGGCGGCACGCCCCCGGGCGGGGTCTCCCACGCCGCCGACCTGACCCCGGCGACCCCCGGCGCGGTGGCCGGCAGCCTGATCAACTCTGGCCAGGACTGCACCGCGGCCACCCGGGCGATCGTGCACCGCTCCCGTTACGCCGAGTTCGTGGACGGTGTCGCGGACCTGTTCGGCCGCGTCCGGCTCGGGCCGACCGACGACCCGGCGACCGATCTCGGTCCACTGATCTCGATGACCCACCGCGACCGGGTCGCCGGCCTGGTGGACCGCTCCCGCTCGTACGCGCGGGTCGTCACCGGCGGGAGCGCTCCGGGGGGAGGTCTGAGTGCGGGCTCCTACTACGCCCCGACGCTGATCGCCGACGCGGGCAAGACCAGCGAGGTGATCCGGGACGAGATCTTCGGCCCGGTGCTCTGCGCGATGCCGTTCGACTCCGACGAGGAGGCGATCACCCTGGCCAACGACACCCCGTACGGCCTCGCCGCCTCGGCGTGGACCCGCGACGTCTACCGCGCGCTGCGGGCGACCCGGGAGATCCGGGCCGGCTGCGTGTGGGTGAACGACCACATCCCGATCCTCAGCGAGATGCC
>CAXTVE010000265.1:4579-4843 GCA_964247485.1 uncultured Propionibacteriaceae bacterium | reverse complement strand
AGGACCATGAACTCGCCGTCGCCGATCTCGAGGTTGAGCTTGTCGACGGAGGGGTGGTCGGCGCCGGGGTAGACCCGGGTCGCCTCGACGAATGAAACAGTGGCCACGCCACACTTCCTTTCCACCGGCAGGTACGTGCCGGACGATCCGTAGTGGAAAATGCGCAAGGCCAGCGCGGCCCTGCGCTGGACCGAACCCTAGCGCAGACGGTCGTGGCCGGGGAAGGGCCGAGGCTTGCGTCGCGGCGGCGCAGGCGGGCGCGGC
>CAXTVE010000265.1:0-4569 GCA_964247485.1 uncultured Propionibacteriaceae bacterium | reverse complement strand
TTCGGCCCCGCCCCACGCTTGGCCCAATTCCCCCCCCCCCGCCGCGGCGCCCCCCTGCCCCGACCCTAGCGCAGCCGGTGTTGGAGCGGGAGGGGCTCAGCAGCGGGCCCGATGCCGGGAAACCGGCGCGGGGCAACAGCTTCCGGCGGCCCGAACGGTCCCAGGTGACCGGTTTCGCAGGGACAGGGGCGTACGCGGGGTGGGCTCGATCTGGTCAGCCCCGGTGGCGGCCGAGGCCGGCGTCGCGGGCCCGGACCATCGCCTGGGCCCGGTCGGCGACCTGGAGCTTGGTGAAGATCGAGGACAGGTGGTTGGCCACCGTCTTGGGAGCCAGGCCGAGGCGGGCGGCGATGCCGGCGTTCGGCATGGCGGCGGCCAGCAGGTCCAGGATCTGGCGCTCCCGGCCGGTCAGTGCGGGGAACGGGTCGGCCGCGGCGGCGGCCGGCGGGTGGCTGAGGAACTGCAGCACCTGCGAGGCGACCCCGGGGGAGAAGATCGCCTCCCCGGCCGCCACGGCCCGGATGGCCCGGCCGATCTCGTCCTGCTCCGCCCCCTTGACCAGGTAGCCGCGCGCGCCGGCCCGCATCGCGGCGAAGACCGAGTCCGGGTCGTCGAACATCGTCAGCACCAGCACCGCCACCCCCGGCGCGGTCCGGGCCAGCTCGCGGGTGGCGCCGAGCCCGTCCAGCTCGGGCATCTGCAGGTCCAGGATGGCGACGTCGGGGCGGGTGAGCAGCACCTCCCGCACGGCGGCCCGGCCGTCGGCGGCGACCGCGACCACCTCCACGTCGGGCAGCGAGCTGAGCAGCGCCGCCAGCCCCGCCCGGACCACCGGATGGTCGTCGGCCAGCACGACGCGGGTCACGACGCCAGCCTCAGCGGCAGCCGCGCCGACACCCGGCCGCCGACGCTGGACGGTCCCGCGTTCAGCCGGCCGCCCAGCTCCTGGGCCCGCTCGCGCATGGCCAGCAGCCCGACCCCGGGCGTCCAGGCCCCGTTCGGCGGGCCGTCGTCGGTGACGTCGACCTCCAGCTCGTCGGTGCAGGACAGCCGGACCAGGGCGCTGTCCGCCCGGGAGTGCCGGACCACGTTGGTCAGCGCCTCGGCGGCGATCCGGTACGCCGCCACCTCCACCGCGGCCGGCAGCTCGGGCAGGCTCGGCGGCGCCTCGACCCGGACCCGGACGGTCGCACCGTCGGCCCGCCAGGTCAGCTGGTCCGCCCGCTGCCGCAGCGCCCCGACCAGGCCGAGCTCGTCCAGCGCCGGCGGCCGCAGGTCGTCGGCGACCCGGCGTACGTCGGCCAGGGCGCTCCGGGTGTCGTGCCGGAGGGTGTCCAGCAGCCGACGGGTCTGGTCGGGCTGGTCGTCCAGAAAGTTGGCGGCGGCGTCGGCCGCGAAGGCGATGCCGGTCAACGTCGGCCCGAGCCCGTCGTGCAGCGCGCGGCGCAACCGCCGCCGCTCGTCCTCCTGGGCGGCGACGATCCGCTCCCGGGACGCGGCCAGCTCGGCCGTCACCTGCTCGGCGTGCACGGCCGTGGCCACCGGTGCGGCCAGCAGACCGAGCACCCGCCGGTCCGCCTCGGCCAGCCGCTGTTCGCCGGGGCGGAGCCCGACGACCAGCTCGCCCACGCCACTGCCCTCGTAGACCAGGGGGATGCTGTGCTGCTCGACCTGCGCGTTCCCGTCCTCGACCAGCCGCTGCCCGTCCTGCCGGACCGCGGCGTACGGCAGGCGCAGGGTCTCCCGCACCGACCGCACCACCCCGGCCAGCCCGGCCTCTGCGGTGCTCAGCTGCTCACCGAGCCGGCGGACCACCCGGGCCGGGTTGCTGCGGTCGCCGTACAGGGCGCGGTCGACCAGCCGCTGGAGCTGCGGCAGCAGGGGTGCGGCGAGCAGCACCAGCAGCACGGTCAGCAGGGCCGAGCGCCCGACCTGAGCGACCAGGAACCGGTCGAGGATCGCGACCAGGGTGCCGTACGCGACGAGCACCCCGAGTGACAGCAACACCCAGGCGAGCGTCCGGGCCAGCACCAGCCGGATGTCGAGCAGCTGGTAGCGGACCACCGCCACGGTGACCGCGACGGGGATCAGCGGGATCGCGAAGAGCACTGCGACCGGCGTGCCCGCGACCAGGCCCCAGGGGACGGTGGCGGCCAGCATGACCAGGCCGGCCAGCAGCAGCCAGAGCAGCTGCCGTCGTTCGGTCTCGGTGCCGCGGCGGAATCGGATCCCGAGGGCGAACAGGCCGAGCAGGATCGCGACCAGGTTGCGGACCTCGGCGGCGGTCCACAGCGGCTGCAGCCGGTCGTAGAAGGGCACGGTCAGGTAGCCGACGGGGAGGCCGTCGGCGACGGGCAGCGGCGCTGAGCCCATCTCAGCCACGAACAACGGGGCGGTGACCACGACCGCAACCACTGCGGGCCGCCAGCGCGGCGACGGCGGTAGACCGTCCGGGAACAGCAGCAGGGCCAGCGGGAGGCCGAGCGCGATCGACCACGGCCAGGAGTAGACGAAGACGGTGAGCAGCACCCGCTGGACCGACACTGGGGCGCCGATGGTGACGAGCAGGTCGACCAGCGGGGACCCGACGGCGGCCACCGCGTGGGCCAGGCCGCAGCCGAGGAACAGCCAACCGATCGGGTTGCGGGGCCGATGCCAGGCCAGGATCCCGCCGCAGACGCCGAACGCGACGCCCATGGTGCCGTTGGTGGCCGTGAAGCTCTCCAGGATGACGGTCCCGGTCCATCCGGCTGAGACGGCGAGGACGAGGGCGGCGACGACTGATCCGACGGCCAGCCCGGCCAGCGTGGCGGCCGACGCCCGCGACCAACGGGACGGACCGGACGCGCGCGCCATGCAGACAGTCTGAACCCGGGGCGCCGCCCATGTCCCGGGAAGAAGTTCCCGGTCCGGCCGGGCAGCTTCCCCGCGGGCCGGGAATCCCGCCCGATGTGGCCGGACCGGGCCGGACCGGACGCTGAGGTGGTCGGTCAGATCGGCCGGCTGTCACTCCTAGGAGGTCCCCTCTCATGTCCACCTACCGCACCGGCCTGGTGCTGCTCGCGCTGATCTCGCTCGGCGACCTGGCCGCGCCGCTGCTCACCGACGGTGAGTTCCCGCCGATGTTCATCGCCTGGATCGGCTTCGCGCTCGGCGTGATCAGCCTGACCGCCGCCGCCCTGGCCTGGACCGGCCGCCGCTGGGCCGCCGTCGTCCTGGTCGTCCTGCGGCTGCTCTCCGCGCTCACGGCGGTGCCCGCGTTCCTCGAGCCCGGCGTACCCGCCGTGCCCATGCTGCTGGCCGGGATCGCCATCGTCGTCACCCTGGTGGGGTCCGTGCTGGTGCTGGCCGGCTTCCGCCGCGTTGCCGTGGCGGTCGCGCGATGACCGCCGTGCGGACCGCGCCGGCGCCGGTCGGCCCCGGCGCCCATCGGCTGGACGGCGTCCACCGGGTGGGCGGGGCGCTGGCCCTGGTGCTGGCCCCGTGGGGGTTCGTCGTGGCCAACACCGCGTACGCCCTGGCGATCCGGGGCGGCGGCGGCGACGGCACCGGCGCGGAGACGCTCGCTCTGTACGCGGCGCACCCCACGCTGGTCCGGGTCGCGGTCAACGCCGTGCTGCTGGCGGCGCTGCTGATAATTCCCGCGGTGGTCGCGGTCATCCGGCTGGTGCCGGACAGCTGGCTGGTGCTGCTCGGCGGCTCGGCGATGGTCGCCGGCTACGTCTGCTATGCGGCGATCACCAACGGCAGCGGCCTGCAGCTGGCGATGGCCCTGCGTGGCGGCCCGGCGACGGCGGAGTACGCGGCCGCGATCGACGTAAGCCAGGCCGATGGCTCCGGCGCCTGGGTGTTCGGCCTGTTCGTGCTCGGCAACCTGGTCGGCACCCTGGTGTTCGCCATCGGGCTGCTGCGCAGCCGGGCGGTGCCGGTCTGGGCGCCGGTGCTGCTCATCTGCTGGCCCGTGCTGCACGTCGCCGGCCTGGCCCTGGACGGCCGTGAGGTGCCGCAGGTGATCGGAGCGGTGCTGCAGGCGGCCGGCTTCGCCGGGCTCGCGTACGCGGTGCTGCGCCGGTCCTGACCGGCACCCCGGTCAGAGGCTGAAGTCCAGGCCGTCGGCGATCTGCGGGGCGGCGGAGCGCTCGTCGTCCAGCTCGGTGACCGTGGTGATCCAGGCGGTGTCGTCGGCGATCACCAGGTACTGGGTGATGGCCAGGTTGAACTCGCCCTGCTGCAGGCGCGACCGGAGCTGGAGCGCCGGGTCGCCGCCGACCGTCGTGGTGGTGGAGCTGATCTTGGTTGCGCCGACCCCCTCCAGCGCCTGCTTGCCCGGCCCGGCCAGATCCTCGACGTCGGTCACCCCACCCGAGTCGCGGCTCTGGATGTTGACGTTCGGCTCGCCGCCGCTCTTGGCCGGTTTGACGGCGATGACCTGGATGCCCAGCTCGTAGCTGCCGTCGTTGCGTGCCGCCCGCGCCGCGTTCGGCTTCAGGATGCCTCCGGGGCTCACCGTCACCTTGTCCAGGCCCCCCTTCCGGGGCGCCACCTTCCACGTGGGCGGCAGGACCAGCC
>CAXTVE010000264.1:3424-4858 GCA_964247485.1 uncultured Propionibacteriaceae bacterium | reverse complement strand
GCCGAGACCGCGGGCCTGATCGTGCGCGAGACGCAGTGCTGCTCGTTCTTCACGTTCAGCCTGACCGCGACCGCCGGTGCGCTGCACCTCGACGTCACCGTCCCGCCGAACCAGACCGCCGTGCTGGACGCTCTGGCCGGCTGATCCGGCTCCGGTAGGCACTGCGATCATGGCATTCGTGTCCGGTCCGCTGAACCGACTGACGCTCGCGGCGGTCGTCCTGCTTGCCGCCGGCTGCGCCGCGGGCGACGACGGCACCGACGATCCGGCCCCGCCCGCCCCCAGTCCTGTCGTGTCGACCGCGGCGCCGTCGCCGGCGCCTGCGGCCCCGACCGGCAAACCGACCGAGCCGAAGCTGCGCAAGGAGCTCCTCGCCATGCTCGCCGCCGACCAGAAGGACCGGCTGGGGGAGGGTCAGGTCGGCGCGGGTTCAGACCAGGCGCGTACGGAGCGGTTGCGCGAGATCGTCGCCCGGCACGGCTGGCCCACGCGGACCATGGTGGGCCGCGACGGCGCCACGGCGGCGTGGGCCATCACCCAGCACAGCGACCTGGACCCGGAGTTCCAGCAGGAGATGCTCGAGCTGCTGCGGCAGGCGGCTGCGGTCGGCGAGGCGAGCATGGGTGACGTGGCCTACCTGACCGACCGGGTGGCGGTCGGCGCCGGCCGGCCTCAGACCTACGGCACGCAGATGGGGTGCGGCGCCGACGGGAAGCCGCAGCTCGCCCCGCTCGCCGAGCCCGACCGGGTGGACCAGCTGCGGGCGGAGGCGGGGTTGCCCACGCTCAAGAAGTATCTCGCCGAACTGGAGCGGGTCTGCGCCCAACCCCCGTAGCGTTCGGACGGTCCGGGAGGATAGGTACATGATCGACATCGACGCCATCCTCCTGGTGGGAGCCGCGGTGTTGATCGCTGCCATCGTCGCGGCCCGGGTCGGAGCCCGGGTCGGTCTGCCCTCGCTGCTGCTGTTCCTCGTCCTGGGGATGGTGATGGGCGAGTCCGGCCTGGGCATCCAGTTCGAGGACGCCGACCTGGCCCAGGCGCTCGGCTTCGCCGGCCTGGTCATCATCCTGGCCGAGGGCGGCCTGACCACCAAGTGGTCCGACATCCGCGACTCGATCGGCGTGGCGGGCCTGCTCGCCACCGTCGGGGTCGCGGTCAGCATCGGCCTGATGACGCTGTTCGGCTACTACGTGCTCGGGCTCGACCTGTGGATCGCGGTGCTGCTCGGCGCCGTCACCTCACCGACCGACGCCGCCGCGGTGTTCTCGGTGCTGCGCAACGTGCCGATCCCGCACCGGGTGCGCGGCGTCCTGGAGGCCGAGTCCGGTCTGAACGACGCCCCGACGGTACTGGTCGTGGTGCTGGCGAGCGCGGCCGCGGTCGGCCCGCCGGCCGGGGGCGGGCGGGGCGGGGGGGGGGGGGGGGGGCGGG
>CAXTVE010000264.1:1924-3414 GCA_964247485.1 uncultured Propionibacteriaceae bacterium | reverse complement strand
GCGGCCTGGCCGGGCTGGTCGGACTGATCCTGCTCGAGCTGATCGGCGGGCTCGCCGTCGGGGTGGCCCTCGGCTGGCTGGGTGTCCAGGGGATGCGGCGGGTCGCCCTGCCCTCGTCGGGCCTCTACCCCCTCGCGGCGCTGGTCTGGGCCGTGCTCGCGTACGGGGCTGCGGCCACGCTGCACCTCAGCGGGTTCGCCGCCGTGTACGCCGCCGCGCTGCTGCTCGGCAACGCCCGGCTGCCGCACCGGATCGCCACCCGCTCCTTCGTCGAGGGCACCGGCTGGATCGCGCAGATCGGCCTGTTCGTGATGCTCGGCCTGCTCGCCTCGCCCAGCCGGATCGACCTGGGGCGCATCATGGTGGGCTTCGCGGCCGGGATCTTCCTGACCTTCGTCGCCCGGCCACTGTCGGTGGTGGTGTCCTCGGTCTGGTTCCGGGTGCCGATCCGCGAGCAGTACTTCCTGGCCTGGGCCGGGCTGCGGGGCGCAGTGCCCATCGTGCTGACCACGATCCCGCTGGCCGAGCGGGTCGGCGGGGCGGAGTTCCTGTTCGACGTGGTGCTGGTGTTCGTGATCGTGTTCACCCTGCTGCAGGCCCCGACGCTGGCCGCCGTCGCGCGCCGGCTCGGGCTGATCGACGATCAGGTGGCCCGCGAGATCGACGTCGAGGCGGCGCCGTTGGCCAGCATCGAGGCCGACCTGCTCCAGGTCCGGATCCCGGCGGAGTCCCGCCTGGCCGGGGTGACGGTCGGCGAGCTGCGGCTGCCGGACAACGTGGTGGTGTCGCTGATCATCCGCGAGGGCCGGCCCTTCGTGCCGGGAGAGACCGAGCGGATCAAGATCGGCGACGAGCTGCTGGTGGTCACCCCGGAGGATGTCCGGGACAAGACCGAGACCCGGCTGCGCGACGTCGGCCGCGGCGGCCGTCTCGCCCGCTGGCGTACGCCGCTGAAGGACGAGGACTGAGGCGGCTCAGCCGCCGAGCGGGGTGGTGGGCGTCGGAGTCCGGGAGGGCAGGCAGACGGTCTTGGTCTTGACCGCGTACGTGTTCCTGGCCTTCACGAAGCCGCCGTACTTGTTGCCCACCAGCACGTCGACCGAGCCGTCCTTGCGCTTGGGGTCCGCCCGGACCACCGAGTCCTTGAAGAAGGTGCGAACGAACAACACCTCGGGGTTCTTCGCGCCCCCGCCGACGATCACGGTCTTGCTGATCTTCTCGCCGGTGTTGGTGGCCACGGGGACGCTGAACCCTCGGCCGCGCAGCTGGCGCCCGACCTCCTTGGCCAGCCCGCGCTTGTCACCGCCGTTGTAGACCCTGATGACCACCTGGTCGGACTTGATCACGCCTCGCGCCACGGTCTGCTCGACACACGGCGGCGGCGGGGTCGGTGGGATCGGGCGGAGGATGTTCGTGTAACCCCCCCCGGGGGCGCGGGGGGGCCCCCCGGGGCGGGCCGCCCGGGGGGGGGGGGGGGGGGGGGGGGGGGG
>CAXTVE010000264.1:0-1914 GCA_964247485.1 uncultured Propionibacteriaceae bacterium | reverse complement strand
ACCCCCAGCAGGACCAACAGCGTGATCGGGGTTCGGACGATGCGAAAGACTCGACCGATCACCGCCGATCCTCTCCCTCCAGCGTCCTCACTGCCCTGCCCCCGGGTTGAGCGCGCACCCGGATCTTACCGGGTGTTCAGGTTATTTCAGGTCCAGTACTCGAGCATGCATCGTCTGGCGCTGCTGCAGCGCGGCCCGCAGTGCCCGGTGCAGCCCGTCCTCCAGGTAGAGCTCGCCCCGCCAGGACACCACGTGGGCGAACAGGTCGCCGTAGAAGGTGGAGTCCTCCTCCAGCAGAGCCTCGAGATCCAGCGTGCGCTTGGTGGTGACGAGCTGATCGAGGCGCACCTGGTGCGGAGCGATCGCGGCCCACTGCTTCTGGACGTACCCGTGGTCGGGATACGGGCGCACGTCCCCCACACGCTTGAAAATCACGCCGATCACTCTAGGCCACTTCGGCCCCGCCATCCCGACGCCGACATCGTTACGATTCGGACATGACCGAGCCGGCGTCCGCCGCCCCCGCCGAACTGACCGCCGAGGTCACCGCGATCCGCGATGGCTACACCTTCGACGAGCCGGCCATCGACCTCGGCGTGCTGATGGAGGACGACACCCCGGTGCCGTCGGCGGTGGTCCGGATCCCGTTGGGCATGCTCAACCGGCACGGGCTGGTCGCCGGGGCCACGGGCACCGGCAAGACCAAGACCCTGCAGCTGATGGCCGAGCAGATCTCCGCGGCCGGCGTGCCGGTCTTCGCCGCCGACATCAAGGGCGACCTGTCCGGCATCGCTTCCGCCGGACAGTCCAGCGACAAGCTGCTGGCGCGTACGCGGAAGATCGGCCAGGAGTGGTCTCCGCGGGCCTGTCCGACCGAGTTCCTCGCCCTCGGCGGGCAGGGGCTGGGGGTGCCGCTGCGGGCGACGATGAGCTCGTTCGGGCCGGTGCTGCTGGCCAAGGTGCTCGGGCTCAACGAGGTGCAGGAGTCCTCGCTCGGGCTGGTCTTCCACTACGCCGACCAGGCCGGGCTGCCACTGCTGGACCTGAAGGACCTGCGCGCGGTGCTCACCCACCTGACCTCCGACGAGGGCAAGGCCGAGCTCAAGGCGATCGGCGGGCTGAGCGCAGCCACGGTCGGGGTGATCCTGCGGACGCTGATCACCTTCGCCGACCAGGGGGCGGAGGAGTTCTTCGGCGAGCCGGAGTTCGACACGGCCGACCTGCTGCGGGTGACCCGGGACGGCCAGGGCGTGGTCTCGCTGCTCGAGCTGCCCAACCTGGTCGACCGGCCGACGCTGTTCTCCACCTTCCTGATGTGGTTGCTGGCCGACCTCTTCCATGAGCTGCCCGAGGTCGGCGACGTGGACAAGCCGAAGCTGGTGTTCTTCTTCGACGAGGCGCACCTGCTGTTCGCCGACGCGTCGAAGGCGTTCCTGGCGGCGATCGCACAGACCGTCCGGCTGATCCGGTCCAAGGGCGTGGGGATCTTCTTCGTCACCCAGACGCCGAGGGACGTGCCCGACGACGTGCTTGCCCAGCTCGGGTCGCGGGTGCAGCACCAGCTCCGGGCGCACACGCCGAACGAGGCCAAGGCGCTGAAGCAGACGGTGGCGACGTTCCCGAAGTCGCACTACGACCTCTCCGAGGCGCTGCAGTCGCTGGGTATCGGGGAGGCGATCGTGACGGTGATGGACCCCGACGGAGCGCCGACGCCGGTGGCCTGGACCCGGATGCGGGCGCCGCTGTCGTTGATGGCGCCGACGCCGGAGGAGGTGCTGCGGCCGGGGGTCGCCGCGTCGCAGCTGATGGGGCGCTACGGCGCCGACGTGGACCGCGACTCCGCGCACGAGATGCTGGCCCGCAAGCTCGCCGCCGGAGCCGAGGCGGCTGAGCGGGAGCAGCAGGCGCGGGCGG
>CAXTVE010000263.1:0-4944 GCA_964247485.1 uncultured Propionibacteriaceae bacterium | reverse complement strand
GGCTAGTCGGGTGGCGCGCTCGTGCAGCGCGGTCGCGATGTCCCGCAGGCCCTCGGGGCCGTGGTACACCGCGTACATGCTCGCGGCCACGGCCAGCAGCACCTGTGCGGTGCAGATGTTGGAGGTGGCCTTGTCCCGGCGGATGTGCTGCTCCCGGGTCTGCAGCGCGAGCCGGAACGCCGCGGTCCCGTCGGCGTCCTTGGACACCCCGACCAGCCGGCCGGGCAGCGTCCGCTGCAGGCCGTCCCGGACCGCCATGAAGCCGGCGTGCGGCCCGCCGTAGAACAGCGGGACGCCGAACCGCTGGCTGGAGCCGACGGCCACGTCCGCGCCCCACTCCCCCGGCGGCGTGGTCAGGGTCAGCGCCAGCAGGTCGCAGGCGGCCACCACCAGCGCGCCCTGTTCGTGGGCGCGCCCGGCCACGGCGGCGAGGTCCTCGGTCGGGACCAGCCGGCCGGAGGCGCCGGGGGTCTGGACCAGCACGCCGAAGGGGTCGACGGTCTCCAGCGCCTCGAGCAGGGGCCCGTCGGCCACCACGACCTCCAGGCCGAGCGCGGCGGCCCGGGTGCGGACGACGCCGACCGTCTGCGGCAGGGTGTCGGCGTCGAGCAGGAACACCGATCCGGTCTTGGTGCTGCGCCGGGCCAGGGTCATCGCCTCGGCGACCGCGGTGGCCTCGTCCAGCAGGCTGGCCCCGGCGGTCGGTAGCCCGGTCAGGTCGGACACCATGGTCTGGAAGTTGAGCAGCGCCTCCAGCCGGCCCTGGCTGATCTCCGGCTGGTACGGGGTGTAGGCGGTGTACCAGGCCGGCGACTCGAGCACGTTGCGCCGGATGACCGACGGGGTGATGGTGCCGTAGTAGCCGAGCCCGATCATCGGCGTACGCGGGCTGTTCAGCCCGGCCAGCCGGCGGAGCTCGGTCAGCGTCTCGGCCTCCGACCAGGCCGGCGGCAGGTCCAGCGGCTCGGTCTGCCGGATCGCCGCGGGCACCGAGGTCTCGACCAGCTCGTCCAGGCTCGCCAGCCCCAGGGCGGCGAGCATCTTGTCGCGCTCGTCGGGCTGCGGGCCGATGTGCCGGCGCTCGAACCGGGCGGACGGGAGGGAGTCGACCGACCGGATGCTGGTCGGGGGGTCCGAGGGGGGTCGTCCCCCCTTGCTGATCGATGTGGTGGACGAGCCGGCCATCCGGGCTTCCTTTGCTCGACGTACGGGTGGTCGCGCACCCCGCAGCGCGGCATACGCGTTCCCCCTCTGTCACCGTCGAGCTCCAGAGTCGCCATGGCGTACGCGGTCTTGTGTGCCTGAGAGGTTCCGGGGAGGTTGCCCCTTCGGCGTCATCGTGGTCGGAGGTGAGCCCGATGAGCTCTCCCGCGGTCCATATCGGCTCCGACCAGCATAGGCGCTCAGCGCCGAGTCCGTACCGCATGGGTAGCGGGTCCGGTCCGGTTCACCTGGCGCGGCTGGACCTGCCCTGGCTGAGGCTCAGCTGACGGCGCGGGCCTGGCGGCGGCGGGACAGCTCATCGTTGGCGGCCGGCGTCGACTCCTCGGCGCGCTCAGCCGGCAGCTCCGACAGCGTGCCCTCGATGCTCCGCCAGACGCCGCCCAGAGCGATGCCGAAGACGCCCTGGCCGCCGCGAAGCAGGTCGATCACCTCATCATCGGAGGTGCACTCGAAGACCGACACCCCGTCGCTCATCAGGGTCACCTGGGTTAGGTCGGCGACACCGCGGGCGCGCAGGTGGTCGATCGCGGTGCGGATCTGCTGCAGTGAGATGCCGGCGTCGATGAGACGCTTGATCACCTTGAGCAGCAGGATGTCGCGGAAGCTGTAGAGCCGCTGCGAGCCGGAGCCGGACGCCCCGCGGACCTCGGGCACCACCAGGCCGGTGCGCGCCCAGTAGTCGAGCTGGCGGTAGGTGATGCCGGCGGCGCTGCAGGCTACCGGGCCGCGGAAACCGAAGTCGGTCGGCAGCGGCGAGAAGTCGCCGTCGAACAGCAGGCCCTGGGCGTCGACCGGCTCGACCGGGGTCGGCTCCGACGCTGCGGGAACCTCGGTGCTGCTCACGTCTGCCTCCGAATCACGACTCTGCGGCGGCCGAGAGGAGCACGCCCGGACTTGCGCTGGCGTAATTCCATCCTCGGCATTACCTTCCGAACGCTACGACGGGCGCCGCGAGGCGGTCAACGACACGCCGAGGGCAGCCGGTGACGATTCTTCACCCTCGAGTGGCCCCTGAGGGTTGCTGCTGACGCTCAAGGCCTTGGTCGTCAGGGGCCGCGGAACGCGGGCCCGGGGGGTCCGGGGTCTCAGGGCTTGGGTTCCTCGCCGGTAACGAAGTCGTCGGGGTTGACCTGGTCGAGGAACTCGCGGAACTTCTCAACCTCATCCTCCTCGGCCTCGGGGATCTCGATGCCGGCCTCGTCGAGGACGTCCTCGGCGCAGTAGATGTCCGAGCCGACCCGCAGGGCCAGGGCGATGGCGTCGGACGGGCGGGCGCTGACCTCGACCCCGTCCACCAGCAGCACCGCGTAGAAGGTGCCGCCCTCGAGCTCGGTGATGTGCACCTCGGTCAGCCGGTGCCCCAGCGTGTTGAGGGTGTCCACCATCAGGTCGTGGGTCAGGGGACGCGGCGGGACCACGCCCTCCTGGGCGTTGGCGATCGCTGAGGCCTCGTTGGCCCCGATCCAGATCGGCAGGTAGCGGCTGCCCCCCACCTCGCGCAGCAGCACCATGGGCGCATTCGACGGCATCTCGACCCGTACGCCAACCACATCGAGCTCACGCATGCGCCAACCCTACTAAGGCCGGGTCAACCCGCTCACCGCTCCATGGCCGTGCGCACCAGGGCAGCATGGAAGCTGATCACCAGCTGGGTGACCTCCCCCGCGACATCCCGGTTGCCGCCGGACCGGCGCAGATGCGGGGCGATGGCCTGTTCGACCAGGCCGACCTCCCGGTCCGCCGCCATCTTGAACGCCCGCAGGTGCCGCCCGTCCAGCCCGTACTCCCCCAGCCGCCGGGCCGCGATGGCCAGCGTGAGAGCGTCGCGGCCGTAGGAGCTGCTGCCGCGCCGGGGCAGCACGATCTGGTTGCGCTCCAGCTCGCTGAGTGCGGCCTCGGTCAGGCCGCTCGCCTCCAGCAGCTCCGACCGGGACAGCCGGATCGGTGCCTTGGGCGGCGACGACGGCGGCGCCGCGGGGGCCGCGGCGGCCGGCTCCTGGCCGTCGCTGCCGTCCGGCTGGCGGATCGAGCCGAGGCTGGGCGGGGTCAGCCCCCGGTCGATCTGGGCCAGGTGGTCCCGGATCACCTTCAGCGGTACGTAGTGCTCGCGCTGCACGCCGAGCACGTAGCGCAACCGCTCGACGTCGGCGTCGGTGTAGCGGCGGTAGCCGGAGGCGGCCCGCTCGGGGGCCACCAGGCCCTCTGACTCGAGGAACCGGATCTTGGAGATCGAGATCTCCGGGAAGTCCGGCCGGAGCACCGCGAGCACCTGGCCGATGCTGCGGGTGGCGCCCCGGGCCCGCGGGTCCGGTGGGTTGGGCATGCTCATGGCCACCAGGGGCTACTCGGCCCCACGCGGGCTGGCGAAGAAAACCAGCCGGAACTTGCCGATCTGCACCTCGTCGCCGTGCCGCAGCAGCTGCTCGTCGACCAGGTCGCGATTGACGTAGGTACCGTTCAGGCTGCCCAGGTCGCGGACCACGACGCCCTCGTCGGTCCGGGTGAAGGTCGCGTGCCGTCGCGACACCGAGATGTCGTCGAGGAAGATGTCCGACGCCTGGTGCCGCCCGGCCCCGACCACCTCGGTGTCCAGGAGGAACCGGGCCCCGGCGTTCGCCCCGCGCTGCACGATCAGCAGCGCCGATCCCGACGGCAACCCGCTCACCGCGGCCTCGTCCTCTGCGGTCAGCTGTTCGGTGGGCTGGTCCTCGACCAGCGGGATGGTCCTGGTGGTGTCGCCCGTCGGGATCTGCTCGGTGGTCTCACCGCGCGGCGGGGTCAGGGCCGAGCCGCACTGCCCGCAGAAGTTGCTGCCGTCAGGGTTGTCGTGGCCGCAGTTGGTGCAGAAGGGCATCAGGTCTCGACTTTCGGGTCTCCCCCGAGATGGCTCGAGGCGTGATGCAGAGTTTAGGCCCGTTCCGTCAAGCCCGTCAGCAAGCCGGTCCTCAGCCCGCCACCGACTCCGCGTACGCGTCGGCGTCGAGCAGGTCCTCGAGGTCCGCCGCCCCCTCGTCCATCTCCAGCTCGAACAGCCAGCCGTCGCCGTAGGGGTCGGCGTTCACCGTCTCCGGGTTGCTGTCCAGCAGTGCGTTGACCGCCGAGACCGTCCCCGCCACCGGGGAGTAGATGTCGGAGACGCTCTTGGTCGACTCCAGCTCACCGCACGCGTCACCGGCCGCCACGGCCTCCCCCACCGAGGGCAGCGAGGCGAAGACGATGTCGCCCAGCTGGTCGGCGGCGTACTCGGTGATGCCGATCCGCACGGTACTGCCGTTCCCGCTGCGGACCCACTCGTGCTCCGAGGTGTACTTGAGGTCTTCCGGGTAGTCGGACACGTCTCTCCTTGTCGGGCGGGGTCAGCGACGCGAGCGTAGCGCCCGGGCTCCGGCGCTACCACCCCGACGCCCCGGACGGACGCCGGTCGTCGGCCATCTCGAACGGCGCCGGTTCGGCGGCGTGCCCGGCCAGCCGGAACAGCCGCACCGTACGCCGCCGGTGCAGCGCCCGCGCGGTCGCCACGGCATCGTTGTAGAGCCGGCGGCTGAGCCCGGCCCGGTCCTGCAGGCCGGCGACCCGGTCGCCCCGGAGGCCCAGCTCGGGCGTGACCAGGTCCAGCACGTGACTCAGGGCGCTCTCCGCCCGCTCCCGCTCCGCCCGGCCCAGGTCGGGTTCCAACGCGGCGGCGGCGGCGTCGAGGACGGCGAGCGCGGTGGCGGGGTC
>CAXTVE010000262.1:0-4944 GCA_964247485.1 uncultured Propionibacteriaceae bacterium | reverse complement strand
GTGCAGAAGAGGTCGACGAGTCCCGAAAGGCTCACCGAGCCAACGTACTCGGCCGCCCCAGCCCTCCGTCCGGCCGGCGGTTTGCCCCGCCCATCGAGAACGTGGACCGCTGGCTCATCCTCGGGGCCCGCTCCGGTGGCGGGCACCGCGACTCAGGAGTTGAAGGCGCTCTGGGTGCGCTCGAGGCCGGCGGTGACCAGGGACTCGACGGCGTCAGCCGCCCGGGCGACCTCGATCGCGACCGACTCGCGCGCGCCGGCGGGAAAGTTGCTGAGCAGGAAGTCGGCGGGGTCCTGGCGGCCGGGCGGGCGACCGACCCCGATGCGGACCCGGAAGAAGTCGCCGTCGCCGCCGAGCGAGCCGCGGATGGAGCGGAGGCCGTTGTGGCCGTTGTCGCCGCCGCCGCGCTTGACCCGGAGCTGGCCGGGGTCGATGTCCAGCTCGTCGTGCACCACGACCATCCGGTCGAGGTCGAGCCGGTAGTAGCCGAGCAGCCGCGACACCGCGGCGCCCGTCTCGTTCATGAAGGTCCGCGACTTGGCCAGCACCAGCCGGGCGGCGTCGGTGCCGGGTGGACCGAGCCGGCCGTCGGCGACCTCGGCCCGGATCCCCTTGAGCGGGGCGAAGCGCGCAGCGATCCGACCGGCCAGCTCCTCGACCACCCGGAAGCCGACGTTGTGCCGGTGGCCCGCGTACGCCGGACCCGGGTTGCCCAGGCCGACGACCAGCCAGGGCACCGTCGGCTCAGGCGTTGGCGGGCTCCGGCTCCGGCTGCTCGACCGACTCGGCGTCGGCGGACTCGTCCGCCTCCGACTCCGGCTCGGCCAGCGTCGGCTCGATGCCGACCTCGGCCTCGGCCTCGGCCAGCTCGGCCTCGATCGCCTCGGCGCTCGGCGCATTGGTCAGGTTGACGATCAGCGTCTCCGGATCCAGGCCCAGGACGGCACCGGGCGGCAGCTCCAGATCGCCGGCCAGGATCTGGGTACCGGGCTCCCGGCCCTCGACCGACACGACGATCTGCTCGGGCAGGTGGGTGGCCTCGGCCTCGATCGGCACGCTGTTGTGGTCGATCACGATCAGCACGTCCGGGCCGGCTTCGCCCTCGATGACGATGCGGACGTCGACGGTCACCTTCTCGCCCCGCCGGACCAGAACCAGGTCGACATGCTCGATGCTGTGCCGGATCGGGTCGCGCTGGACCTGCTTGGGCAAGGCCAGCTGAGCCTGGCCGTCGACCTCGATCGACAGCAGCGCGTTGGCGGTGCGCAGGGCGAGCAGGGTCTCGTGCCCCGGCAGCGAGATGTGGATCGGATCGGTCCCGTGACCGTAGAGAACGGCCGGGACCTTGTGTGCACGACGAATCCGGCGGGCAGCGCCCTTGCCGAACTCGGTGCGCAGTTCGGCGGTGAGCTTGACCTCGGGCACGGACGGAACTCCTCGGATCAGATTGGGGGATGTGACTGCGGACTGCGGCCTCGTCGAAGGCAGGCCGGACGCATCCAACCTAGTCGATCACGGTCAGGAACTGACCCTCGCCGAGGCAACCGGGCAATGCTAGCCGACCCGGCAGCGTGCCCGCCAACCGGACCCTGTCGGGTCAGCCTTCTTGATGACGCAGGGTGGAGATACCCCCCGTGGACCCCGCGAAACCTAGCCCTGACCGTTGAACAGCGAGGTGACCGAGCCGTCCTCGAACACCTCGCGGATGGCCCGGGCGATCAGCGGGGCGATGGAGAGCTCGGTGAGCGCGTCGAAGCGTTGGTGGTCCGCGATCGGCAGCGTGTTGGTCACGATGACCTCCTCGAACCCGGTCGCCTTGAGCCGGTCGATCGCCGGTCCGGACAGCACCGGGTGGGTCGCGGCGGCGATCACTGCCTTGGCTCCGTGCTGCTTCAGCGCCTCGGCGGCCTGGCAGATGGTGCCCGCCGTGTCGATCATGTCGTCGACCAGCAGGCAGACCCGCCCCGCCACGTCGCCGACCACCTCGCGCATCGCGACCTGGTTGGGTACGTCGGGGTCGCGCCGCTTGTGGATGATGGCCAGCCGGGTGTTCAGCCGGTCGCTCCACATGTCAGCCACCCGCACCCGGCCGGAGTCGGGCGAGACCACCGTCATCTCCGACGTCTCGTACTTGGCCGCGATGTAGTCGGCCAGCACCGGCAACGCCCACAGGTGGTCGACCGGACCGTCGAAGAAGCCCTGGATCTGGGCGGCGTGCAGGTCCACCGACATCAACCGGTTCGCCCCGGCGGTCTTGAACATGTCGGCGATCAGCCGGGCCGAGATCGGCTCCCGCCCGAGGTGCTTCTTGTCCTGCCGGGCGTAGGGATAGAAGGGCGCGACCACGGTGATCCGCTTGGCCGACGCCCGCTTCAGGGCGTCGACCATGATCAGCTGCTCCATGATCCACTCGTTGACCGGTGCGCTGTGACTCTGCAGCACGAAGGCGTCGGAGCCGCGGACCGACTCCTCGAAGCGCACGTAGATCTCGGAGTTGGCGTAGCTGATCGCCCGGGTCGGGGTGATCCCCACCCCCATCAGGTCCGCGATCTCGGTCGCCAGCCCGGGGAACGCCCGGCCGGCGAAGAACATCATGTGCTTGTTGTTGGGCTTCTTGGTTCCGGTGGTCACCGCTCACTCCTCCTGCGCGTCGCGCGCGGCGTCGGCCGCCCGGGCCATCTTGGTACCGCTGCGTTTTCGGGCCACCCAGCCGGGCACGTTGCGTTGCCGGCCGCGGCCCACGGCCAGCTCGCCGGGGGCGACATCGCCGGTGATCGTCGAGCCCGCGGCGACGAAGGACCCGTCGGCGACGTGGACCCCGGGGGTGAGCGTCACGTTGCTGCCCACGAAGCTGTACGCGCCGACCGTGCTCGTCTGCTTGCTGACCCCGTCGTAGTTGGCGAAGATCACCCCAGCCCCGATGTTGGCCCCGTCCCCGACCACCGCATCGCCGAGATAGGCCTGGTGCCCCGCCTTGGCGCCCGCCCCCAGGGTGGCGTTCTTGGTCTCCACGAAGGTGCCGACCTTGGCCCCGGTCCCGATCGTCGTACCCGGCCGCAGCGACGCGTACGGTCCCACGTTCGCCCCCGCTCCGATCACACTCAGCACCGCATGGGCCCGGACCACCGTCGCACCCTCGCCCACCTCGACGTCCACCAGGGTGGTGTCGGGGCCGACGGTCGCCCCGGCCGCCACGGAGGTGGCGCCCTCCAGCGAGGTGTTCGGGAGCAGCGTGACGTCCGGCGCCAGGTCCACCGACGCATGCACCCAGGTGGTGGCCGGGTCGACCACCGTCACCCCGGCCCGCATCCAGCGGTGCAGGACCCGCCGGTTCATCTCGGCGTGGATGGCGGCGAGCTGGACCCGGTCGTTCACACCCTCGGTCTGCCACAGGTCGTCGGTCACCAGCGCGGCGACGGTCCCGCCCTCGCGCCGGGCCAGCCCCAGCACGTCGGTCAGGTAGAGCTCGCCCTGGTCGTTGGCCGGGGTCAGCTCGGTGAGCCCGGCCCGCAGGGTCTCGGCGGCGAAGACGTAGATGCCGGAGTTGATCTCGGTGATGCTGCGCTGGGCCTGGTCGGCATCGCGGTGCTCGATGATCGCCTGGACGCCGCCGCCGGCGTCGCGCAGGATCCGCCCGTAGCCGGTCGGGTCGGGCACCTCGGCGGTGAGCACGGTGACCGCGGCCTGCTGGGCGCGGTGCTCGGCCAGCAGCGCAGTCAGCGTCTCGCTGGCCAGCATCGGCACGTCGCCGTAGGTGACCACGATCTCGCCGCCCAGGTCGCCGAGCCGCTCGAGCGCGACCTGGACCGCATGCCCGGTGCCGAGCTGTTGTTCCTGCACCACCGTGGTGACGTGCGGCGCGATCTCGGCCAGGTGCGCCTCCACCTGGTCGCGGCCCTGGCCCCCCACCACCCCCCCCAGCTCCCGCAGCACCATGGTGGCCCCCAGGCCGGCCGAGCAGAGCAGGGAGTGCCCGGCCACCTCGTGCAGCAGCTTGGACCGGACCGACTTCATCCGCTTGCCTTCGCCGGCGGCGAGGATGACCACCGCGGCCACCGGGCGCGCGTCGCTGTCGGGCTGCTCGGACAAGACCGCGGGCTCCTCGTGACGACTCGGGTGACGCCTGTGCTCCCCGGGTAGGAGTCGAACCTACGACGCTGATCCTGATTCAAAGTCAGGCGGGCCCTGCCGACAGACCAACCGGGGAACGTGGCCGACATGTCCGTTGGCCACGCTTACTCTACGACGGAACGACCGGTGCTCCGACCTGGACCGACGGTCGTCCGCCAGACTGGCGGCATGGTGCGGATGACCGGTGCGGAGCGGCGGGAGCAGCTGATCACCGTCGCCCGCGGCCTGTTCGCCGAGCGCGGGTTCGAGGGCACGTCGGTGGAGGAGATCGCCGCCCGGGCATCGGTCAGCAAGCCCGTGGTCTACGAGCACTTCGGCGGCAAGGAGGGCCTGTACGCCGTGGTCGTCGACCGTGAGGTCCGCACCCTGCTGGACGGTGTCCGCGACTCCCTCACCTCCGGTTCGGAGCGGGAGCTGATCGAGCGCGCCGCGCTGGCCCTGCTCGACTACATCGAGGGTCACACCGACGGCTTCCGGATCCTGGCCAGAGACTCCTCGGTGGGCAGCGCCGGCGGGTCGTTCGCGACGATCCTGGGCGACATCGCCACCCAGGTGGAGCACATCCTGGCCACCGAGTTCCGCCGGCGCGGCCTGGACGCGAAGACCGCGCCGCTCTACGCCCAGATGCTGGTCGGCATGGTCGCCGCGACCGGTCAGTGGTGGCTCGGCACCCGCAAGCCGAAGAAGGCCGAGGTGGCGGCCCACCTGGTCAACCTGGCCTGGAACGGGCTGCGTGGCCTGGAGGCCAGGCCCCGGCTGGTCACCCTCGGGGCGGAGCCCCGGCCGGTCACCCTCGGGGCGGAGCCCCGGCCG
>CAXTVE010000261.1:0-4947 GCA_964247485.1 uncultured Propionibacteriaceae bacterium | reverse complement strand
AAGTAGGACACCACGCGGGCCGCGGTCACGAGCTCGAGCCGGGCCAGCAGCCGCCGCAGCCGCCGGGTGTCCTCGGCGGCGATGACGTCGGCCCCGACCAGCGCCGCCCGCAACCGGGGCGAGGCGTCGCCGGTGTCCCCGATGGGGGTGGCCGCCAGCACCACGACCCCGGGCGTGGCCTCGTCGTTCATCCCGCCAGCCTGGCAGAACCGGACCCGCTCACACCTATCGACACAAGGGGGGGGCGACCCCCTTGAACCCCCGCCGCGCGCGCAAGGACACACGGGAGCGCGCGTCTACGATGGCCAGCGTGACTCGCCCGGTTCTGGAGGTGGACCCGGCGTTCGCCGCGGACCGGCCTGCCGATCCCGGCCTGGTTCCCCCTCCCCCGCCGCCGCAGCGCCGTCCGCCGACCACGATCGAGCGGCTCCGGGTGCCCAGACCGACCGACCGGCTGCTGGGCTGGGTGGTCACGCTGCTGATCACCGCCGCCGCGTTCGCGATCCGGGTGGTCAACCTGGGCTACCCGAACAAGCTGGTGTTCGACGAGACCTACTACGCCAAGGACGCGTACTCGCTGCTGAAGTTCGGCTACGAGCGCAACTGGCCGTCGGACGCGAACCCGAAGGTGCTCGCCGGCACCCCGGATGTGATGCAGGACGGTGCGGCGTTCATCGTGCACCCGCCGGTCGGCAAGTGGCTGATCGCGGCCGGCGAGGCGGTCTTCGGGATGAACTCGTTCGGCTGGCGGGTCGCGTCGCTGGTCTTCGGCACCCTGCTCGTCCTGGTCGCCATCCGGCTGGTCCGCCGGGTGTCCCGGTCCACGCTGATCGGCGGCCTGGCCGGGCTGCTGCTCACCCTCGACGGACTCGCCGTCGTGATGTCGCGGACGGCCCTGCTGGACATCTTCGTGGCCTTCTTCCTGGTCGCCGGGGTGAGCTGCCTGGCCGCCGACCGGGACTGGTTCCGCAACCGCCTGGCCGACCACCTCGAGCGCAGCGGGCTGGCCGACCTGGGCGGCCGCTTCGGCCCGGCACTGGTATTGCGGCCGTGGCGGCTGGCCGCCGGGGTGTGCTTCGGGCTGGCGATCGGCAGCAAGTGGAACGCTCTCTATCTGCTGGCCGCCTTCGCCCTGCTGTCCCTGGCCTGGGACGTCGGCGCCCGGCGGCTGGCCGGGGCCGGGGCCGGGCGACGGTCGGCGTACGCGGTGCTGCGCGACGGCGTACCGGCGTTCGTGTCCCTGGTCGTGCTGGCCGGCGTGGTCTACCTGGGCACCTGGGCGAGCTGGTTCGCCACGTCCGGCGGCTACGACCGGGACTGGGGCGCCGACAACCCGCAGGCACGGACGACGCAGGTCCTGGGCGCGCCGCTCGCGTCGTGGATCCACTACCAGAAGGACATCTGGGACTTCCACACCGGCGACTTCATCAACAACGCCGAGCACTCCTACCGCGCCGACCCCGTCGGCTGGCTGGTGATCGCCCGGCCGATCGGCATCGAGGCGGTCAACGACATCAAGCCGGGCACGGACGGCTGCGTCGGCCCGGACAACTGCATCCGGGTGATCAGCGGCATCGGCACCCCGGCTCTGTGGTGGGTCGCGGTGTTCGCGCTGATCGCCGCGGCGGTGCTGTGGGTCGGCG
Organism: uncultured Propionibacteriaceae bacterium; assembly: GCA_964247485.1. Taxonomy (GTDB): domain Bacteria; phylum Actinomycetota; class Actinomycetes; order Propionibacteriales; family Propionibacteriaceae; genus Microlunatus. Next base: position 3,304 of record CAXTVE010000261.1, on the reverse strand, counting down.
GGCGGGACTGGCGGTTCGGCATCCCGGTGGTCGGCGTGCTGGCGGGCTGGCTGCCGTGGTTCTCCTACGACGACCGGCCGCTGTTCTTCTTCTACGCGGTCGCCATCATCCCGTTCTCGGCCATGGCGGTCGCGCTGTGCATCGGACGGCTGCTCGGTCCAGATCGAGCCGGTGACCGGCGGATGGTGGCCGCCATCGTCAGCGGTGCCTTCGTCGCCCTGGTCGCGGCGAACTTCGCCTACATCTATCCGGTGCTCACCGACCAGCTGCTGCCCTACCGCAGCTGGCTGTCCCGGATGTGGTTCCGCACCTGGATCTGAGCCCCGCGAGCGTCGGGTAGAGCGCCGGGCGCGAGCGGGGAGGTTACGCCTTGCGGCCGAAGACCTGCGCGACGTACCAGGTGCCGTCCTTGTCGGTGTACGCGCCGACCGCGAGGAGGCGGTACTCCTTGTTCAGGATGTTGGCCTTGTGTCCCGGGGACTTCATCCAGGCGCTCACCGCGGCCTTGCCGTTCGGGTAGCCGTAGGCGACGTTCTCGCCGACCATGCTCAGGTCGCAGGCCTCGAGGATGGGCCCGAGCTCCTGGTGGTACATCCGCTCCTGGTCGGCCATCCTCCGGGCCTGACGCTCGGCGAACCGGTCCAGACACTTCGAGCCCTTGAGCTTGACGCGGTCGTACTTGACCCGCTGCTTGTTGGTGTGGGTGAGGACCGACGTCTCGTACGTCTGGTTGGGCGAGGCCTGCGCGGTCTGGGTCAGCGGGACCGCGATGAGGGCGGTGGCACCCACCAGACCCAGGACGGTGGCGCGGATGCGGTTCAGGCGGGGCATCGGATCTCCTCTGTGGTGGTCGGACGGAAACGTCCCCCGAGAACCGATGGAGGAGTAACCGTCATGCCGCCAGGTGGGTTACTCCGTTACTCACAGTAAGAGAAGGAAAGCGCGGACCCCGCCTGGCGTTATCGGATCGTAATGTATGCCCGTCGGTCCTGGAAATCGACCCGCGGCGGAGGTCGGAAGACCGCGAGCAGGATTCGTCGATGAGCGCCGGCGAGGATCGCGGCGGCCGCGCGTCGGCAAGTCGCTAGGCCCAGGAGGCGGCGCCGGCCGCGCCGGCCGAGCCGCCGGTGCTGTAGGCGTGCGTCTCCCAGGGGTTGTTGTAGTAGGCGATGTCCTCCATGGTCTGGCCGATGCCCTGCACGCCAGCGGCCTTCAGCCCGAGGCCGACGAAGAACCCGACCACGCCGCCCACGATGAACCAGGCGACGTAGCTGACCTGGAAGACGGGACCGAAGACGCGGCTGGTGAAGATGTGTTCGGACTCGTGGTCGAGCAGGCTGCCGTGGTTGCCGCTCAGGTTGCTGATCACATTGCCCTGGGTGAAGGCGAAGCCCGCCTTGAGGCCGAAGCCGCCGTCGTAGACGTGCCGGTTCTGCCGCTTGCTCAGGCTGGAGACATAGTTCCGGTCGCTGCCGTAGAACAGGTTGATCCCGTGCAGCAGGACCGAGAACGTCGTCCCGACCAGACCCCAGGTCGAGTCGGCGAGGAAGCTCGCCCACCCGGTCCAGCTGCTCCAGTCGTAGATCTCCAGGGCTCCACTGATCACCCCGTTGAGACCGCCGACCACGGCCGCGCCCACGGCCAGGCCGGTCGCCACCCCGCTGCCCATGCCGAGACCGATCGCGCCGAGCGCCGCCGTCGCGGCGCCCAGGGTGATGTACGCCAGCCAGGCCCCGGCGGCCCCGAGCAGGCCGGCCTCCAGCCCCAGCAGCAGCGTGTCCCCGAAGCTGCGACCCTCCGCGATGCCGACGATCACCCCGGTGACGAAGCCGACCACGAAGCCGATCCCGGCCACGATCAGGTCGTCCAGCCCGAAGAACTTGCCCGAGGGGTCCCGCAGCATGATCGGTGAGTTCACCGCGTAGCTGTAGACGTTCAGGCTCTGGGGGATCCGCGCGCCCTTGCTGGGGTTCTCCAGGATGAACCAGTCCGGCGTGACGAAGCGCCCGAGCTCCGGCGCGTACCAGCGGGCCCCCATCTGCACCAGGTTGAGCTCGGGGTCGCCGGGGACGCCGGCGTAGCGGGTGTCCTCGGTCGACGCGAGCCGGGGCAGCCCGAAGGGGGTGTAGACCTGGTGCCGGACCGTCCCGCCCGCCGGGTCGCAGGTGGTGAGGATCGAGCCCAGGTGGTCGGTCAGCACGCACGCCGTCCGGGCCGGGGCTCCCGCACCCGCGGTCGTCCGCACCGCGACCAGCAGGGTGCCCAGGTAGACGTTCGCCCGGGTGCCGGCCGCGCTCTGCTCCCAGAGGCCCTCGACCATCCGGGTCTCGGTGCGCGACCCGTCGGGCGCCAACACCGTACGCCGCACCTGGCGGCCCGCCTCGTCGTAGTCGAAGCTGACCGTACGACCGTCGGCCAGCCGGGCGGTGATCATCCGGTCCCAGATGTCGTAGCCGACGTCGGCCAGCTCCCCGAACCCGGTCAGCCGGCCCGCCTGGTCGTGCCGCACCGGCACCGTGCCGCCGGAGCGGTCCACGCCGGTCAGCCGGCTCGGGTGCGCGGCGTCGTCGTAGTGCAGAACCGCCCCGCTCTCCGGCTGGACCGTGATGTCCCCGGCCGCCGTGTAGGTGTAGGCGTCGTCGCGGACCACCGCCCCGCCGAGGCCGCCGGCGAGCTCGGTGGTCCGGGTCAGCCGGAACAGCGCGTCGTGGCGGTAGCGCCGGGCCGTGGTGGTCGCCTCGACCGTGTCCACGATCGAGCTGATCAGACCGTTGCGGTCGTACGCGAGCGCCAGGTTCCGCAGCGGCGTCGCCCCCCGCCGCAGCGACAGCCGGGTGAGTCGCTTGGTGGCGGCGTCGTGGCCGAACTCCGCCGTGGCGTCCCCGAAGTCCAGCTCGAGGGGGTTGTCGTGCGCGTCGTACTCGACCCGCTCCACGATCCCCGGCAGGCTGCGCACCTGGCCGCCGTCGTAGACCAGGTGGTCCACCGCGCTGCCGGCCGGGTAGACGAGGCGACGGACGTCGGCCTGCAGGCCGTAGGTCCGCTCGAGGGTCAGGTCGTTCCCGTCCCCGTACGCGACCGTGGTCCGGACCGCCCGCCCCAGCCGGTCGTTCGCGTACGTCGTGACCACGTCGTTCTCCCTCGCCCGGACCAGCGCCCCGTCGGCGTAGCCGAGCTCGCGGACGACCCGCGGCCCGGCGGGGTCGGTCGCGTCGGTGGCCGTGGTCAGCCGGCCGGCGTCGTCGTACGCCAGCACGAGCACCCGGCCGCTGCCGTCACGGCGCCGCCGCAACGCGCCCGCGGC
>CAXTVE010000260.1:0-4965 GCA_964247485.1 uncultured Propionibacteriaceae bacterium | reverse complement strand
CCCCCACACGGTCGTGCGGCCGTCGGGGTGGGTCACGTGCAGCTGAGCTCGCAGCGCGAGCCGGCTCCCCCACTGCTCGGCGGCGCGGGTGATGCCGATCTGGCCGCGGAACCACCCGTCGGCCAGGACCACGGCCAGCACGTTGGCACCCGGGCGCAGGGCGGCGGTGACGTCGAAGGTCTGCACCTGGAGCCGGACCGCGTACTGGGTGAACCCGGGGGTGAGCTCGGCGTCGCCCACCCGCCGGCCGTTCAGGAACGCCTCGTAGAGGCCCTGCGCGGTCACGTACAACCGGGCCGCGAGGACGGGTTCATCCAGCCGGAGCTCGCCGCGCAGCAGGGCGGCGGGTCGGTCGCCCGCCGGTCCGGGCGGGTCCACAGCCGGGGTGACCCACGCAGCCTGCCAGTCCTCAGGCCGCAGCAGGCCCAGCTCGAACCAGCCCGGTTCCGACCAGTCGGACTCGCCTCGGTCGGTCCAGGTCTTGACCTGCCACTCGACCCGCCGGCCGGACGTCAGCGGCGGGCCGGCGTACGGCACCAGGACGCTCTGCGCGCTGTCCACCCGCCCCGTGTCCCAGCCGACCGGCACGGCCCGGATCCGGTACGCGGACTGCCGTGCCGTGCCCGGCGGCAGGTGCCAGGACAGCCGGGGCGCGGTCACCTGGATGCCGAGGGCCTCGTCGAGGTGCTCGACCCGCAGCGCGGACGGGGCGGTCACCGGTGGGGTCCGGCGGGATCGACGGCGGCGCCGAACCACCGGGGCAGCCGGTCGAGCAGCTCCTGCTGGTCATCGCCGACCCAGACCACGTGGCCGTCGGGCCGCAGCAGCAGGGCGGGAACGTCGACCTCCGCGCCGGCGTCGACGAGGTGGTCGACCCGGTCGGCCCAGCCCGGTACGGAGAGCCGGCCGGTCCGGTCGAGCAGCAGGCCCCGGCCGCGGTGCATCCGCTGGTAGAGGCGGCCTCCGCTCAGGGCCACGTCCCGCAGCCGCCGGCCGACCAGCTCGTGCCCCGCGCCGAGGTCGTAGCGGATGTCGATCGCGGTGGTCTGCTCGGTCAGGTACCGGTTGACGTCCTCGAAGTCCATCAGCTGGCCGATCAACCGGCGCACGGCCTGTGGGCCCGGCTCAGGGGACAGCAGGTGCATGCCCGCCCGGGTCAGGTCCAGCACGGCGGCGGCCACGGGATGCCGTTCGGCCTGGTAGCTGTCGAGCAGCCCTGCCGGTGCCCAGCCGTTGACCTCCGCAGCCAGCTTCCAGCCGAGGTTGAACGCGTCCTGCAGGCCGAGGTTGAGGCCCTGGCCGCCGACCGGCGGGTGGACGTGCGCGGCGTCGCCGGCCAGCAGCACCCGGCCGGTCCGGTAGCGCTCGGCCAGCCGGGTGCCGTCACCGAAGCGGGAGAGCCACCGTGGTGCGTGCGCGCCGAAGTCGGTGTCCGCGTACGCCCTCAGCTGCTGCCGGAACTCCTCGAGGGTCGGCGGGACCGAGCGGTCCGCGGCCACCCCGTCGGCGGGGACGACGACGCGGTACACCCCCGCCCCGACGGGCATGGCACCGAACCGCAGCTCCGACTTCCGCACCTCGGCCATCACGGCCGTCAGCTCCTCCGGCGGGGCAGCCAACGCCATCTCGCCCAGCAGGGTGTCCACCCGGCTGGACTCTCCCGGGAAGGGGACGCCCAGCCGCCGGCGCACCACGCTCCGGCCGCCGTCGCAGCCGACCAGGAACCGTGCCCGCAGCGTGCTGCCGTCCGCCAGCCCGACGGTCACCCCGGCGTCGTCCTGGTCCAGTCCCACCACCTCGCAGCCGCGGCGGATCTCGACCCCGACCTCGGTGGCGTGCTCGGTCAGCAGCCGGTCGGTGGTGGTCTGCGGTATCCCCAGGACGTACGCGTGGGCGGTGTCCAGCCGGTCCGGCGCCGGCCTGGCGATGCCGGCGAAGCCACCGACCGGGTACTGCTGGCCGTGCGCGAGGAACCGCTCCAGCAGACCGCGCTGGTCCAGCACCTCGACGCTCCGGGCGTGCAGGCCGAGCGCGCGGACATAGGGCGTCGGCGCCACATCACGCTCGAGGACGAGCGCGTCGACCCCCTGCAGCCGCAGCTCGCTGGCCAGCATCAGCCCCGTCGGCCCGCCCCCGGCGACGATCACATCGATCATGACGACCCCATCTGCCGGGGAGCTCTGGCCCTCGGCCGGTCGATTGTGCGGCAGCACCGGGGTCTTGCCGCAAGCCCCCCTCCGCGCGCTACCTTGAGAGCAACGACGAGGTCAGCCGCCCGGGTGCTTCTCCACGTAGTCGGCCATGGTGTCCTTCTGCAGCGCCTCACTCAGCTCGGCGAGCTGAGCAGGGTCGACGATCTGGACCCGCTGCCCCTTGACCCTGGTGGCCTTGCCGAGCGGGGCCGAGATCATCCGGATGTCGCCGGGCGTCACCCGCAGCGACGTGGCCGTCGAGCGCAGCTCGCTGTTGGTCACCGACGTGTCGACCCGGATCCGCTTGGCGGCGTTCCCGAGGAACCGGGTGAACCGGAGCGGGTCGCGTACCACCTCGGGGGACAGGCCCTTGGCCAGGATGGCCTTGAGCACGTTGCGCTGGTTCTCGGTCCGGTACAGCTCGCTCGGCAACGCCTCGCGCTCCCGGACGTACCACAGCGCGGCATCGCCGGACAGGGTGATCTGACCGGCCGGGTAGCTGTACCCGTGGCTGCGGAACGCCGTCCGGTTCTTCACCGTGACGCCCTCGAGATCCTGGGTGAGGCTGACGAAGCCCTGGAAGTCGATCATGGCGACGTGGTCGATCCGGGCGCCGGTGAGTCCCTCGAGGGTCCGCACCACCAGTGGAGCCCCGCCCAGCGCGTACGCGGCGTTGATCCGCTGCTCGCCGTGCTCCGGCACGGTCACCCACGCGTTGCGCGGGAACGAGATCACGTAGGCCTCGTCACGGTCGGAGTTGAGGTGCAGCATCATGATCGAGTCGCTGCGCCCCTCCTGGTCGAGCTCGGGATCGCCGTCGTCGGTGCCGATCAGCAGGTAGTTCAGCGTGTTGGCCACCTCGGGCGCCTTGAGCGGACGCGGCTGGCCTGCGGTCTCCTCGGCCGGCAGGTCGATCTCCCGCTGGATGTTCGCGGTCACGCTCCGGTCGATCTCGTAGAGGTAGAACCCGCTGCCGCCGACCAGCACGAGCACCAGCGACACGATCGCCGCCACCAGGAGCGCCGGCACGAGGCGCCGCAGCGGCCACTTCGTCGGCTCGGGCGCGCTGCTGCCCGCTCGGTGCCCGCCGCCCCCGGCCGGCGCGGTCGCGGCCAGCCGGTCCCGGAACTCGGCCGCGGTGGGCCGGTCGTCCGGGCGGAAGGACAGCGCGTCGAGCAGCAGCCGCATCACCTCGTCGTCGACGTCGGGCAGCGGCTGCGGCGGCTCCTTCAGTCGCTCCACCCGGTCCGCGGGCGAGCCCGCGCCGTCAGCCGAGGCCCACGGCGGACCGCCGCTGAGCAGCGCATACAGCGTGGCGCCCAGCTGGAAGACGTCCGCCGACTCGCGCGGGGCCTGGCCCTGCAGGACTTCCGGCGGCGCGAAGGCGAGGGTGGCGCCCGTGCCGGCGCCGGGTTCGGGGGCGGCGAGACCGAAGTCGGTCAGACCCGGGATGCCGTAGTCGTCGATCAGGATGTTCGGCGGTTTGACGTCGCGGTGCAGCATGCCCTGCTCGTGCACCGCGGCCAGCGCGTCGGCGATACTCACCCCGACCGAGACGATCCGCTCGACGCTCTGCCGGTTGTCGGCGCGGAGCCAGCCGGTCAGGGATCCACCGGTGCACAGCTTCATCACCAGATAGGGGCGCCCGTCGCCCAGGATGCCCGCGTCGTGCACGGTCACGATGCCTGGGTGACCGGAGAGATTCCCGGCGGCCCGCGCCTCGCTGAGGAAGCGGCGCCGCTCCGACTCGCCCGTCAGCGGCCGCTCGTCGACCTTGACGGCCACCGGCCGGTCCAGCGCCTCCTGCCGGGCGCGCCACACCGTGGCGAAGCCGCCACGGGCGAGCGGTTTCCACTCGCCGATACCCGGGATGTCGGGCGCGACGAAAGGCATCAGACGACGATACCCAGGCCGTTGCGCCGACTGCGCATCAGTGAAAAGTTCACTGCAACAGGGGCTTTGAGGTCATCTTGAACCTCACAGCAGCGCGAAGGCCAACAGGTCCGCACCGACGACGAAACTCAGGATGGCCCCCGTCTGCGCGGCCTCCGTACGCCGAGCGCGTCGATAGACCACCGCGCCGAGTCCCAGCACGACCACGGCGGCGGCCAACAACACCCAGCTCGCCGGGCTCATGACCCGACCAACGGTCGTCGTGCCGGGGCTGACTCCCCGGACGGCATCCAACATCCCATCACAGGCGCTCCCCCGAGATCCTGACGTGCGCCTCACCGTCCGTAGTTGAGGCGTGAACAACACCCTAGACCGGGGCGACCGGGCCGGCTAGAGCCGGGTGCCGGTTTGCGCACCGAACACCGCGCATGAGCGACCAGATCGACCTCGATAGCCCGCAGAAGGACCGGAATCCGTCGCCGCACGCCTGCTCAGCCGGGTCGGACGGCCCCGGCGTAGGGCATGGAGCCGATGGGCACCTGCTCGACGACCCGGCCCGGCCGCGGCGCGTGGATGATCTGGCCGTTGCCCGCGTAGAGGGCGACGTGGCTCGGTGTGGGGCCGTCGTAGAAGACCAGGTCGCCGACGCGCAGGTCGCTCCGGGCCACCCGGCGCCCGGCGTGGAACTGCCGGGCCGACGTCCGCGGCAGGGTGATACCGGCCTTGCGCCAGGACACCAGCGTGAGCCCCGAGCAGTCGTACGCGTCCGGGCCGGCGGCGCCGTAGCGGTACGGGCGGCCGAGCTGAGTGCGGGCGAAGGCATACGTGGTCCGGCCCTTGCTGCCGGCGCTCGGGACCGGTGCCGGGGTCGGCGTGGCGG